>NZ_JBFTRT010000132.1:0-15322 GCF_056399685.1 Pedobacter sp. 01N416 | reverse complement strand
ACTATATTTTTAACATTTAAGCTTTATTCAAGCTATAAATAACATTGCGATGTTCCTTAAGTCATTCGATTATTTTATCTTTAGGCGATTTTAAGAAGATCGGTTTACAAACCTAAAAACCGGTTGAATAATTAACCTTAAATAAGCAAAATCAATATAAACATGTCAAATACATCAAAAATTATCTACACCAAAACCGATGAGGCGCCAATGTTGGCAACCTACTCACTTTTACCTATCGTACAAGCTTTTACCGCGTCAGCAGGTATTGATGTAGAAACCAGAGATATTTCTTTAGCAGGAAGAATTTTGGCAAACTTCCCTGAGTATTTAAAAGACGATCAAAAAATTGGTGATGCTTTAGCAGAGCTTGGTGCCTTGGCTACCACTCCTGAAGCTAACATTATCAAATTACCAAATATTTCTGCTTCTATCCCCCAATTGGTAGGTGCAATTACCGAGCTACAGGCGCAGGGTTTTGCCATTCCAAATTATCCTGATAATGCACAAAGCGACGAAGAAAAAGCAATTAAAGCTAAATATGCAAAAGTTTTAGGCTCGGCTGTAAATCCGGTTTTACGTGAAGGTAACTCTGATCGTAGAGCACCTAAAGCGGTTAAAAACTACGCCAAACAAAACCCGCACTCGATGGGTAAATGGTCGGCAGATTCGAAAACCAAGGTGGCCAGCATGACTGAAGGCGATTTTTACGGTTCGGAAAAATCTACAACCGTTGCTGAAGCAAGCCAATTTAAAATAGAATTTGTTGCTGCAGATGAGGCAATAACCGAATTAAAAGGTTTGTCGCCATTAAAAGCAGGAGAGGTGATTGATAGTTCTGTATTGAGCCTATCGGCATTGAAAACTTTTGTGGCTAAAGAAATTGCTGAAGCTAAGGCAGCTGGCGTATTGTTATCTGCGCACTTAAAAGCAACGATGATGAAGGTTTCTGATCCGATTATTTTCGGTGCCATTGTTGAAGTTTACTTTGCAGATGTGTTTACTAAATATGCCGATCTTTTCAAAGAACTGAACATTGATACCAGAAATGGTTTAGGCGATGTTTACGCTAAAATTGCAGGCAACGCAAAACAAGCTGAAGTTGAAGCTGCTTTAGCTCAGGCCATAGAAAACGGTCCGGCCCTGGCCATGGTAAATTCTGATAAAGGAATTACCAACCTACTGGCTCAAAAAGCTGAAGAATATGGTTCGCATGATAAAACTTTCCAGGCTACTGCTGCCGGAACAATCCGTGTAACTGATGCTGATGGTAAAGTATTTTTCGATCAGAAAGTAGAAAAAGGCGATATCTTCCGCATGTGCCAAGCCAAAGATGCCCCGATTCAGGATTGGGTAAAATTAGCGGTTAACAGAGCGCGTTTATCAGAAACTCCTGCCGTTTTCTGGTTAGACGAAAATAGAGCACACGATAGAGAAATCATTGCTAAGGTGAACAAATATTTAAAAGATCACGACACTACTGGTTTAGATATCCGCATTTTGGCTCCAATTGAAGCTACTAAATTTACCTTGGAGCGTATCCGCAAAGGTTTAGATACCATTTCGGTTACCGGTAACGTATTACGTGATTATTTGACAGATTTATTCCCTATTTTAGAATTAGGAACCTCTGCTAAAATGTTGTCGATCGTGCCTTTAATGAACGGTGGTGGTTTGTTCGAAACTGGTGCTGGTGGTTCTGCCCCAAAACATATTGAGCAATTTATCGAAGAAGGTTATTTACGTTGGGATTCATTAGGTGAGTTTTTAGCACTTCAGGCCTCTTTAGAGCATTTATCTCAAACGCAAAATAACGCAAAAGCGCAGGTGCTGGCCGATGCTTTGGATGAGGCTAATGCGAAATTTTTGGCAACGGATAAATCTCCGGGCAGAAAATTGGGTACTATCGATAACCGTGGTTCTCATTTCTATTTGGCTTTATATTGGGCTGAAGCTTTAGCGGCTCAAACTAAGGATGCTGATTTGCAGGCCAGATTTGCACCGTTGGCTAAAACCTTGTTAGCAAACGAAGCGAAAATTAACGAAGAGTTGATCGGTTCGCAAGGTAAACCTCAAAACATTGGCGGTTACTATAACCCTAATGATGAACTGGCAAGCAAAGCCATGCGTCCGAGTGAAACATTAAATACTTCTTTGGCTAGTTTGTAAGCTAAATTTGAGTTGTCAACTTTAATATGCTTCTAGAGTGGAAGTTGACAACTCTTAAAATATTTTGGCGTCCCGATATAAAAATCAGGGCGCTTTTTTATGGTTTAATGTTGTCAGATTTATAGTCATTTTGCCAGGAGGTTGATGAGTCTTTTATTTGGAAAGCAGATGCAGAAGCTTTTAGGTTGTAGCAGTCCCGCTCCCGCTTCTGCTCCCGATTAAGGATCGGTAGCATCCCGCTTTGATCGGGTTTAGCTGGCCAAAATAGTATTGCTATTCTGAGTAAAATAAACCCGACCGGCAGCGTTATACCGATTTAAGCACTACACTTTTGTTTTTTATTGCGTGCTTGCTTGTTTCACAGGTTTCATCGGATTAAGCAAAGGGCGGGACTATCGGAACCGAAGCAGCAGAGTCATTGCCTTTCAAAAATGAAAAATACGCTAATTTTTATCAAAACTTTTTTCTCCAACCAAGTGAATTAATTCGTTTCGGTATCAACAGTTACAGTACCGCCTAAACCTGCCTGGGTATTGTTTGCGGCCTCTATAACGATAACCAGTTTGTTTTTAGCCATCTTTGCATCAAATTTGATATTTATGTTTTCTTGTTTTGGATCGGCTTTAGTGTAAACCAATTGGTCGTTTATCCATACCTCGGCTTTGCCTACCAATTTATTTAATTTGAGTACAGCCTTAGCATTGGCTTTCTCCATCATAAAATTAGTGTTAAACAGCACAAAAGTGCCATTTGCAAATTTAACCAGCTCGCCTGCTTTAACAGGTTGCCAGGAGTTCATATCGTTATCTGATAAGGTTTGTTTGGCATTTGGTTTTTTAGAAACGAAAGGCGACATGGTAAAATCATTAACCATTAACGGACCTTTTACGGCATCTATTTGTGGTAATACGGCCACTCGGTTTAAAGGCAAAATAATTTTTGCAGGCTTAAGTCCATCGGCAGTAGCCGTTAATTCGATAACGCCTTCTTCACCTTCAACAGCTTGTAAAATAACTTGTGCCAAACCATTGAATAAACTGCGTTTATTCCCTTTTTCAGGTTCGTGACTGTTTGGATTTCCATTACCCAAGCCGATAATTTTGCCTTTATTGCTGATGCTAAAAGTAACCATAACGTTAGCTGTTGGTACTGCCCGGCCTTTGCTGTCAACAGCTTGTACGGTAACAGGTGTGGCATCAAGACCATCATTTGCCAATGTTTTTAAATAAGGTTCTAATTTTAGCGCTACGGCCTTACCAGTTGTTTCTGTTTTGAATTTCGAAACCAGTTTGCCTTTTTTATAACCAAATGCTTCTAAGGTGCCCGGCTTATAGGCAATATTAAAAGTATTCATTTCGTACTGATCTACCTTTTGGCCACCAATTGTTTTGCCGTTTAATTTAATACTTACACTATCTGCATTGCTCATGGCCATTACTTTTATCGGTTTACCTATACTATCTGCCGGCCAATTCCAGTGCGGCGCCAGTTGAAGTACATCAATATCTTTACGCCATTGTGCTTGCTTTAAATAGAAAGCCATTTTCGGAAAACCACATAAATCCATAATACCAAAGAATGAGCTTGCCGATGGCCAGGCAAAAGGGGTAGGTTCACCACGGTAATCGAAGCCTGTCCAAATAAACTGACCAGCTAACCAGGGCCGTTCTGCTATAGGTTTCCAGCCATTGCGTTGCGTCTCACCCCAGGGTGCGGCTTCGCTATCGTATTCATCTATAATATGATTTGCTTTGTCGGTTTTATACTCGCCCCTGATCTGGAAAGATGAAATATCTTCCGAACTGGTTAGTTTCTTTTCAGGATTTTCTTTTCTAAACCGATCGTATAAACCCGTTTGATAGTTAAAGCCTACCACATCAACAGCATGCGATACATTTAATTTACTAAATAGGCCTCCATTCATGGCTGCGGTGATCACTCTGGTGGTGTCTAACGATTTTACCAGGGCGCGCATGCGGCGTACCATTTCATAACCCTGCTCGGTGCCCTGCATGGGTTCTTCGTTAAACACCGACCACATAATGATGCTTGGGTGGTTGCGGTCTCTTCGTACCAGCCATTCCATTTGGCGCATATATTCGGGCGAAACATTAAAGTTTCTGTTTTCGTCCATGACCATTATGCCCAGGCTGTCGCATAGTTCGAGCATTTTTATCGGTGGCGGGTTATGAGAACAGCGGTAAGCATTTACGCCCATTTCTTTTAATTTTTTGAGCCTGAATTCCCAAATGGCATCTGGTAAGGCAACGCCCACACCTGCATGATCCTGATGGTTGCATACGCCATGCAGCTTTATATTTTTTCCGTTCAGGTAAAAACCGGTGTTCACATCAAAATGTGCGGTGCGGAAGCCACATTTGGTAACCAGTTTATCAACTGTTTTTCCATCCTGTTCTACCACAGTTTCTATTTTGTATAGTTCTGGATTTTCTATACTCCATAATTTAGGGTTAGCTACCTGAAGATCAAATTTTGTAATTCCTGTTTGTAGTTCTGCCAGGGAAAGGTTGTTGGTTCCACTCACTATTTTATTACCTGCTTTATCAAACAATGTTGATTTTACCACTACTTTCTGCGTGTTTTTATCAATATTATTCAGATTAACCTCCACAGGGATGGTCCAGTTATTTCCTTCTTTTTTAACCGGATTGGCAAATACCCCATCGGTAACAATGTGTACAGGGCTTCGTTTTACCAACCAGGTATGGCGGTAAATGCCAGCACCTTCGTACCACCAGCCTTCCATGGCATTGGCATCAACACGTATGGCAACGTTGTTTACCTGATCGCCATATTTGGCCATTGAGGTAATATCTACATAAAAGGAAGTATAGCCGCACCAGTTGCGATGTACGAGGTTTCCGTTAAACCAGATGGTGGCGTAGGTAGCAATTCCTTCAAATTGCAGCTCTAAATGTTTGCCTCTGTCTGCATCATTTAGTTTAAAGCTTTTACGGTACCATCCAATGCCGCGCTGGCGGTATCCCTGCGAAACATTTGCACTAGAATCGAATGGGTTTTCTACCGCCCAATCGTGTGGTAAATTGAGTATTGTCCATTTACTGTCGTTATATTCTGGTGCTGCCGCTCCCCAGGCTTTTCCTGCTTTTGCATTGGCATAACTTGCTCCATGGCCTTTTATTACTGGGAAGGTTACGTCTGCCTGGTAAAACTTCCAGTTCTTGTCGAAAGAGAATACCTCTCTTTTTTGTGCCATACTGTTGAACAGGCAAAAGATTGATAATGATACGGTAAGAATAAATTTAGTGCTTAGTTGGGGTTTCATTTGGTTATTATTGGCTAGCTATTTTGTTTGGTTTTATCAAGATGTCATTTTTAATTTGCAGAGCAATTTAAAAGAACAACGGATATGGTGTTAAGAAACAAATTTATACGAATTAATTGCTCTTTTAATACGTCGAATTACTTTTTTTATAAGTGAAATTATCATTTGTAGAGATTTGTGCTCCGTAAAAAAAATGGAAATTAGAATCTGTTGTTTCTGCGTGAGGGATAGCAACGGAAAGCCCACAGCCCGATTCTTCATCGGGCGAGGACTTGAAGTGTATAGCCCGACCCTTGCGCAGCTTGGGGCACGCCCTAATAATTGTAAGATTCTCTTTCAACAAACAAACCTTATCCATATCATTTTGTTATATTCATATAAATTATAGGAGACCCATACCATGGCAAGTAACGAGAATAAAGGATCGCAGGATAAAATACACAGTACCACAGAAAATAGCGAAATCAATAAAGAGAATCTCGCTTATGATAAAAATAAGCAGAGTTACGAGCTCGATGTAAGAGGTACAGATAAAGATTACGACCACCCAATGGGATACGAAACGGTTGCTGCTGGTGCCAAAGATGATGATTCGACCTATGATGAAGCTAACCCTTATATTGGTGATGAATATGCCCGCAATGAAGAAATTGCCGAGGATAACCTGGAAGAATTAGGCATGCACGTAGATAACGGGGAGAGTGTAAAGCTGAACCCTGAAGATGAAATCCTTGCCCGTACACCCGAAGATAACCGCGATGATTTAGATGAAGAAGGTTATCCGATTAACGATACGCCCCAAAAATAGTCAATAGATCACTGTCGTGAGGATAGTTATTTGACGAAACAATCATAATTGGAAAAGCAGGGTTATACATTTACGATGATGTGTAGTCCTGCTTTTTATTTAGTAATTTTTAACCGAATAAGTATTGTTCAGTTGTCGGATCTGAAATTTAAGGATTAACATCTAAGTTAAATCTCCTGCGCAATTCGTCGAGTTTTGGGTTTTTATTTACCAGGTAATCATACTTTTCACGGTTGCCATAAAGCCTGTTTTCTATTTTACGTTCAACCAGTTTGTAGGTAACCTCTACACCAAAATTGCTAAGCTCATTTCTCAAAAAGTTCAACAGCTCAACAGATTCTTGTTGTACAAGGTGTTCCTGCGTTTTACTTTCTACCGAAATTTCGATCAGCTCGGGATTTAAAAGCGTAGGCGCGAAATTATTTAAGATGGTAAAAAGATTGATTTTATCGGTCGCCTTCATTTTTTGAGTAAAGGCATTCCATACTTCCAATAAGCGGTCGTAACTAAAAGGTTCTCTGGCCTCACCTGTAACTTTTTTTGGACCCTTATCGTCATCTTCCTGTGCAGCCCGGTTCAGATCGTTTAGCGATGGAATGAGTGTACTTATCGCATTGGGCTTTGGAATATTGATACTAATGGAAGTTGCAGATGGTGGCGGACCAACCCTGGGTGTTTCCTTAGGTTTTTCTTCTTCAGGAATGTTCGGTAAAACAGCCGTTTTAACAATAGGCGCTACAGCTTGATCCGTATTTTCGCTTTCTGTTTTTGGCTTTGGTGTTTCTGCCTGTCCAGCTACGACATTAGTTTTTTTTTTATCCTGATCTACGTCAGTTGCTGTGTTATTAGGGCTTAAAGGCTGTTGTGCTAAATTGACGACCGACCGGATATGGCACATTTTAATCAGTGCCAGCTCTACCTGTAAACGCTGGTTTTTAGAATTCTTGTAATTTAGATCGCAGGTATTGGCCAGGTTTAATGCTGTTAGCAAGAAGGATAATTCTGTTTGCCTGCACTGATCGAGATATTTTTGTTTGATGTTTTCGCTAACTTCTAAAAGTTTAATGGTCGATGCGTCTTTACCTACCAATAAATTACGGAAATGCGAAGCCAGGCCATTTATAAAGTTATTCCCATCGAAACCGTTATTTAAAATTTCGTCGARCAGGAGTAGGGTTTGGCTAACTTCTGCTGCGGTTAAATAAGAGGTAAGCTTGAAAAAATAATCGTAATCTAAAATATTTAGGTTATCGATTACAGCTTTATAAGTAATGTTCTTGTTTGCATAACTGGCAATCTGATCGAACATCGAAAGTGCATCACGCAGTCCACCGTCTGCCTTTTGGGCAATAATATGCAAACCATCACTTTCAAACGCAATATTTTCGCGTTGGGCAATGGTTGATAAGTGACTGGCAATATCTTCTACCTGGATCCGGTTGAAATCAAAAATCTGGCAACGTGATAAAATAGTCGGCAGGATTTTATGTTTCTCAGTGGTAGCCAGAATAAAAATAGCATAAGAAGGTGGTTCTTCCAATGTTTTCAAAAAGGCATTAAATGCACTCTGCGATAACATATGAACCTCATCAATGATATAGATCTTATATTTTCCGGCTTGTGGTGGTATTCTAACCTGCTCGATTAAGCTACGGATATCATCAACAGAGTTGTTTGAAGCCGCGTCTAATTCGTGAACATTAAAAGAATGCCCGTTCTGAAAAGAAAGACAATTGTCGCACTGGCCACAGGCTTCCATTTCTGCTGTAGGGTTGGTACAGTTAATGGTTTTTGCAAGGATACGTGCACAGGTTGTTTTACCCACACCACGAGGCCCGCAGAATAAAAATGCCTGGGCAAGTTGATTGTTTTTAATGGCGTTTTTTAACGTACCGGTAATATGCTGCTGGCCAACAACGGTTTCGAAGGTGGCTGGGCGGTATTTACGGGCAGAAACGATAAAATTTTCCATCGGCACGAAAATAGGAATTTTTTATCAGTTGGAATGTGGTAAGATTGGAATGTTGAAAAGTTGTAATATGATCAGGCCGGAGGCTTAAGCTTAAAGAACAATTTATTTATGATAGTTGTAAAATAGCTTATATCTTTCTTCAAACCGATCAAAACTGCCAAAAGTAAGTTCAATCGCTTTTTCGGTATCGTAACCCTGCGTATTTAGTTTAATTACTTTTTTAAGCAGGTCTGTTCTTTTGGATTTTATAAAAAAGTAGATCACACTGTAAGCTGTATTGTAATTGTCGTCTATATCATGTCCGTAAAATGAACCACTGTATATTTTAAAGAAATTTTTTAGCCTTTCGGTGTCTTTCGAATCTATTCCTGCTTTTATACGCTTAATTCTGCCACTTTGTGGATAGGAGTATAAATTTCCCTCGCTATCGAAATCTAGTGTTTCGAAAAACTCTGCAAGGCCTTCGTTTAGCCATTTAGGCGATTTTTTAAAATTAAACTGGAAAATACTATGGCTAGCCTCATGGAGTGCTACCGAAATGAAATCGCTGCTCTTATATACAAAGGCTTCGTTAATTGCGGCAATATAAAATCCAGCACTATTTATTGGTGCACTATATGTTTTTTGCGCTAAGCGATAATCTTTACTTTTTCCATAGAGGTTTATTTTAACAGGTGCAGTAATGTTCTCTCTGGTTTCAAAAATTTCGTTACAGAACATGCGTTCGTAAGCTATCAGTTTCTCTATCTTCTTTTGCTCGGTTTCGCTTATTTTGCAGTTAATAAAATTGATATCAACATATTGGGCGTAAAGGGATAGGCTTATAATATTTGCTATTAGAAGCAGCAGAAATTTGTTCATGTTTGCTGTCTTAAATCTCTTTGTTACAGTTGTTTTTCTAATAGTTTTTTTATTTGTCCGTTATCCATAAATCCCAAAGCTGGATTTACCACTTTCCCTTCTTTATTAATCAGTACTTGATGCGGAATACCTGTAATTTTAAATTTATCAGCTAAATAACGCCATTCATCGCTTTTTAAGCGATAGTGCTGTCCTTTTATAGTTGGTACTAAATTCTGATAGGCAGCTAAAGGTGAACTTTCGTCGGTAATGTAAACAAATACCACATTACTATCCTTCATTTCTTCTTTTAGAGGCCTGATTTCTTCAATTCCGCTAAGGCAGGGGCCGCACCAAGTTGCCCAAAAATCAACTAATATAACTTTGCCAGCATGTTTGCTGATAATGTTATCTAAAATTTTATCGGCTTCTACTTTTGGTGTTTGGTTTACAAAATATCCCCCATTTTTTTTATTGGCGATGATCTGTTTTTGGGTATCGTTGTTTCTGAGTTTGATATAATCCTTTACGAACTCATTGTCGATGCCTGCTAAAGTGTAAGATAGATAGCGATCATTAATCGGGGAGAGTTCTTTTACAATTGGCCTTGAAATATTTTGAGACTTAACCAGATTAATCAATAATCCACGGTTTTGGCCAAAGGCAGAATCAATAGGCTTAAGACGGATGTTAGAAAAATATCTTTTCGTAAATAAATTAATAAATTCGGCATTATCCTTAAGCCATTTGTCTTTAATGATTACAGTCTTTTCATCTGTCTTTAAAGATAAACCATCCTCTGATATCATGGTTTCAAATGCCTTGTCGTTTTCATTTAATATACTGCCATTTTTTTTGATAGCATTTACCATATCGCGATAATTATGGGTATAACTAAGGCTTCCTGGATTAAAGCCGGGTAGAAAACTAATCCGGTTTATAAAAGTTTCATACTCACCGCTGATGACAGATATTTCGTCATTGATGATGTTTTTATCAATAAAAGTGTAGTAATCATCAGGGTATTTTTCTGCTTTCTCTTTTTCCGCTGGATTGCTGCTTCTAGTGGCATTTTGAAAAAGCATATTATATTCCAGAATATGCGAGGCATAACCGAGCACAATATCTAATTTTTTAATTTGATAAGCCTTTTCGCTTACAACATTAAGGCGATGTACAGAATCTAATTTTTTGCTTTCTAAGGCCTGAAGCTCAAGTAAGTAATCCTTGTACTCATTCGGGGGCATGCGAACAATCTTTTTCTGGATTTTTTCGTAGTCGAATAGCTGTATTTGATTTAGTGTGGAAAGATCTTCGTTTAATTGGGCCATCTCACCTGCATACTTAGTTTTTTCATCACCGATAATTACGAAAAGTTCTTTACCAGGCTCCAGATAGATGTCATTTTCATTGCATATATCTGACCTAAGGAAAACTCTTTCAGGGTGATAGATTCCTACTTTTGTTGAAAAATAGCCGTTTTTCTGTATTTTTATGATCTGGTTTTCCTGTCCTCCTGCGATAATATTGTTTACATATATGATCAAGGTTTTAGTGCCCAGTTTTGGACTGTAGTTTTTAATGTAACCACTAAAAGTAGCGCTGTCGTTTTTGAAGATGGGAAGTTTATAGGTTTCTTTGCTGATGGTCCTTTTACAATCTACCTGATTTTTGATCAATTGAATTGTTTTATTGCCAATGGTAAGGCTAATGTTATTGTTTTTTAAGTCCTTAATTGATAGTTGTTTGGTGTCTTTTCCATTGGTAATAGATATAGTGGTATTAACACTATTGGTTTTTTTAACGACATTTTTATACGACCAAATTTTGTTGTTGTAAACTATCTCTTTATTGAAAAAAGCAACTTCGAGATTACTATTGTTTTTATTATACCAGCTTGTATAAATAAAGTTTGGAAGTAAACTTTTGCTTTCCTGCAGGGCAATGTCGTAAATTTTCCAGGCGTTGTCACCTTCTTCTCCATAATCAATGCTTGTAGCCTTTGCATTTACTTTTGGGAAAAAGAGAACTGTTTTTCATTGCATTAGATCGAAAAACAAGTATCACTAAAAAACTGGTTATTGCCTGTTAAATTCTGTTAAATAAGGGATGTAAATTATTTGATCACTGATTTAAGCTCATGCCTATATTCTGATGCACTTTTGCCGGTAAACTCCTTGAACAATTTATTAAAATGGCTAAAGTTGTTAAAACCGCTTTCGTAAGAAATATTGGCAATACTGATGGGTTTTTCGGCCAGAAGCTTTGAAGCATGTACCACCCTGTATTCATTCACAAAATGGGTAAAGGTTTTTTTAGTGATCTTTTTAAAATACCGGCAAAAGGAGGGAACAGTCATACTCGACATTTCAGCGATATGCTGCAAACTGATCTGATCCTGAAAATGATCTTTTACATAGTTAAAGATCATATTAATGCGGTCGTTATCCTGCACCTGCATTTCCATCGAAAACCCGTCGGCATTTAAAATTTTATAATCTTTGGCATGTTCGAGCTCTTTTAAAACGCTGAGCAGGGTTAAAAGCCTGTCGAATGGAGGCTGATCGTCCATCATTTCGATCCTGTCGCCTACCATACTTTTGGTTTCGCTGCCAAATGCAATTCCGGCCTTTGCTTTATCAAAAAGCTCATAGATTCCTTTTATCTCCTGCAGGCCTAAAAAAGTGGCGCCTAAAAAATCGGGCTTCATCTGGATTACCGTTTCGTTTTTATTCCCGGTATTGGTATCTGTAAATCCGCAATGGGGGAGATTGCTGCCAATCAGGATCAGATCGCCATCGGTATAATAAGAAACGTGGCTACCAATCTGCCTTTTTCCGGCACCGCCATTTACAAATACCATTTCAACTTCGGGGTGGTAATGCCAGAGGTGCGCCATGTTATTAGCGTTTTCTACATATTTTGAATAATAGAATGAACTCCCGAAAGAAGGCTCAACAACCTCGAAACTTGGCTTCATTATTTTCTAATTTATTGTACTAAAATACATAAAAAATATGCTTTATTATAACTTATGATAAAATACCCTTGTAATTGGGGTAATCTAGCATAGATATTGGAAAATATGCAATCGCCTATATCTCAGTTACCTCCATACCTTAGTGGTGTCATATAATTATTAACTCTTTAAAAATATTGGTTATGAAAAAGTTCTTAAAAATCGGTTTAATAGCAGCGTTGTTTTTTACTGCTACGGGTGTTCACGCTAACGATGATAATTTTACGCTAAAAGTAAAAGGCGAAAAAGAAAAGTTTATCCGTTTTTCTGTAGATAAGGCAGAAGACGTTAATCTGTCACTGATCGGTGCAGATGAGGAAGTTTTATTTGAAGAAAATATCCATGCTTCAGCTTTATCAAGCAAGGTTTATGATTTAAATGCACTTCCTGACGGAAACTATGTGCTTAAAGTAGAGTCTGAATTAAAACTGGCTAAATATACAGTAACCATCAAAGATGGTGAGGCATTGGTGTCTGAGCCAAAAGTATCTAACATATTTAAACCGGTTTATACTAAAAAAGATCAGGTAGTTACCCTTGATCTGGATAACCTGGATAAAAATCCAATCGAAGTTAAAGTATACAACGAATACAATGACGAGGTTTACAGCGAAGTATTTAAAGATAAAGTGCAGTTGACAAAAAAATTCAATATCAGCAAAACAGATTCTAAAGAATTAACCTTTGTGGTGACGTATAAAGAAGAGAGTTTTGTTAAAACGATACAAACTTATTAAACATTACAGCTAATTGATATGGGGAGATTGTCGGATAGATAGTCTCCCTTTTTTTGTTTGTGAGATTAGATGTGAGATATGCGAAATGAGATTTGAGGCACCAGAATGGTGATGAGGTAGGTGTATCGCGGTCTTTTTCGGTGTTTCGTTTTATCATGTAACTTTTTCTTTCTTAATTGCTTGCGATTCTTCTTTTTTATAATTAATCATTTGATTTTAAGAAATATATTGTTACTTTTGCATCCCCGTAATATACCTCGGGATTAAAAATTAAAAACATAATTTATAACAATGAATCAGTACGAAACTGTTATCGTTCTAACCCCTTTGTTATCAGAAGAAGTTGCTAAAGAGGCATTAGCCAAATATAAAGCAATCCTTGTTGATAACGGAGCCGAAATTGTCCAAGAGGATAATTGGGGTTTGAGAAAATTAGCGTATCCAATTGAGAAAAAATCAAACGGATTCTTCAACTTAACTGAATACAAATCTTCAGGTGATTTGATCGCAAAATTAGAGCTTGAATTAAAACGCGATGAGCGTGTGTTACGTTTCTTAACAATCCGTTTAGACAAACACGCTGTTGCTTACAATGAGAAAAAGCGTAGTGGGGCTTTTAACAAAAAAACTAAGGAGGTTGCAGCGTAATGGCAAGAGAACAAATACAATACGTAACTGCCCCTAAAGTAGAGGATAACCGTAAAAAATATTGCCGTTTCAAGAAAAACGGAATTAAATACATCGATTACAAGGATGCAAATTTCTTGTTGAAATTTATTAACGATCAAGGTAAATTATTACCACGCCGTTTAACTGGTACTTCGTTAAAATTCCAACGTAAAGTGGCTCAGGCAGTTAAACGTGCCCGTCACATCGGTTTGTTACCTTTCGTTGCTGATCAATTAAAATAGGAGGCTAGAGATATGGAAATTATTTTAAAACAAGATATTAAAGGCCTTGGTGAGAAAGATGATGTAGTTACAGTAAAGCCAGGTTATGGCCGTAACTATTTAATCCCTCAAGGATTTGGAGCATTAGCTACTTCTTCTGCTAAAAAAGTTTTAGCTGAAAACTTGAAGCAAGCTGCTTTTAAACAAGATAAAATTAAGAAAGATGCTGAAGGTGTTGCTGAGCGTTTAACTGATGTTAAACTTTCAATTGGTGCTAAAGCAGGCGAAAGCGGAAAAATCTTCGGAGCGGTTAACACCATCCAGATTGCTGAAGCATTAAAAGCACAAGGCTTTGATGTAGACCGTCGTCGTATTACTTTCGAAACTGAACCTAAATTTGTTGGCGAATATGTTGCTAACTTAAACTTACACAAAGAAGTTAAAGTTCAGGTTCCTTTTGAAGTAGTAGCTGAATAAGCATTCTTTAAAGAATCAATAGAAATGGCCTTTCGATGAAAATCGGGAGGCTATTTTTTTGGTATAACAAATAAGGGTGGAAGAAAGAAGATTTCGATAGTATTATAGGTTTTGTTCTGTTAGCCAAGAAGAATATTCTGCTATGCGTGTCCCCAGATAGTATGGAAGGTTTAATAAGAGATATGGCTTGCCTGCTGGAGTAATTGTTTTTTCAAGCTTAAACTCGCCTCCATATACCCTAATGGCAAAAGGATGTTCTGAGGCATCTATGAATTGATGAAGCGATCTTAAGCTTCCCGTACTGCCCGAYTTTATTTCAATCGGTATTACAATCTTTTTATAGGCATAAATTAAATCAACTTCTGCATCAGACTGTTTTTTTTCTCTTACCCAAAAATTAGGCTTATGAGAAGATATACGCTCAACTGAAATCAGTTCCTGAGTAAATAAATGTGGAATAACGGCTCCTTTGTAAGCTGAACTTAAATCATCTAAAGCAAGCATTTCTCCTTGGATACCCAATGAGTAGTTGACTAATCCTGTGTCTAAAAATTGTAGTCTTGGTGATTTTTTTAAATCAGGAATAATTGGGACTTCAGTATTGGTAGATGGGTATATTAACCGGATAATTTTTGCATCATCTAATATCCTAAAAGCCTCTCCAACCTCTCTTGATTTATAGTTCGAATTGCCGAAACCTTGAAAAACAACACGCTTATCGAGAAAAAGATGAGCAGTACCTATTATATGGTTAATCGTTCTTCTCGCTGTATCATTCTGGGTGTATTTTTCTATGTCATTCTTGTAAGTTGCCCAAATGCTTTCGTAAACAATAGGCAGATCTGAAAGGTTATGTTCTTCTGAATCGGTTTTTATTATTTCAGGCATGCCTCCGATAATGGCATATCTATGAAAGGCTTTTAATAATAATTTATGCGCAACGGCTTTTACAGGGGTTTGAAGCAGATATTTTAATAGATCATCTTTTTGGTTAGCTTGAAGGTATTCTTGAAAATTTAAAGGATATAAGTATAAAAATTCGACTCTGCCAACCGGAAAACTTTTTACTTTTTGTAATACAAACTCCAAAAGAGAGCCTGCAC
>NZ_JBFTRT010000131.1:0-10260 GCF_056399685.1 Pedobacter sp. 01N416 | reverse complement strand
AAGGGTACACCACTAATGGCAAAGCAGGCACTTGTACCGTTTTCGATTTGAATAACTTCATTGTATCGACGCAAATTAAAGTAGGGCAGAATCCTGATGCTACTTTCTTTGATGATTATAGCAAAAAAGTAATCGTATTCAACGGCAAAAGTAGTGATGCCAGCATTATCGATCCACAAACTGATCGGGTTATCGCAACGATTCCCTTAGGTGGCAAACCCGAAGCTGGGGTTTCAGATGGGAAAGGAAAAGTATATGTAAATATTGAAGATACCGGAGAAATTGTTTGTTTTGATACAAATACCAATAAAGTTTTATCCAGGTACAAGCTAAAGGGTGGAGAAGAGCCATCTGGCTTAGCTATCGATCGTGTAACATCAAGACTGTTTACGGTTTGTGCCAACAAAGTGATGCTTATTCTGGATGCCAAAACAGGCAAACAGATTGCCTCGTTACCGATTGGTAATAATTGTGATGGTGTAGTCTTCGATCCGGCTACTAAATTAGCTTACAGTGCTAATGGAGAAGGCAACATAACAGTGGTAAAAGAGGTTTCAGCTAATAAGTTTATTGTACAGGAAACTGTAAAAACAGAAGTAGGAGCAAGAACCATTGCCATTGATTTGACTAGTCATCACCTTTTTCTGCCAACGGCAGCCTTCGAAAAAAGTACGGATGCCAACCAACGTCCACATCGTATTCCTGGAAGCTTTAAAATTATAGAAGTAGGTAAGTAGAGGTATTTTAGCTTCTATTTTGGATTGTCGAGATGCATATCGTGTTTTCTCGACATTTTTTGTTTAACCTTAATTAGAGGAATGTTTTAAGACGTTAAATCCTTATACTGAACAATCTAGAGTAAATAAAATTTTATTAATCTATAAATTCTATAGGATTTATAGAATTAAATATTATATTTGCCTGCCACCTGCAAATAACGATATGAATAAATTTTACTTTCTTTCATTTTCTACCTACGCTATCTACTGTTCGAATTACCACGAATCAATGCGAATGCGTTGTTGTTGCGCATAAATTTATAGTAAAATGGCTTTCTAAATGGCCAAACGCTCAACAATAATGCTTTGACTTAACTAGTCAAAAACCAAATTTACACCCTTATTATGAACCTTGCCTTATTTTACAGGACATCTCTTGTAATCATTCCTTTGTCTGGTTTTTTCAAGCCAGATCCGATATTACTTAACAGATACGCAGAACAAAATTCATTTGGAAAGAAATGAGCAGGCATGGTATTGATAAAGGAAAAACAAACCATTAAACAATAGGAGGATAGCATATAAGAATTTTATAAACTAAACTATATAAAAACGGGGAAACACAAATGTATCTCCCCTGGATTAAATCATCGAAACAGGTCTTCAATTGGCGTTGGCACCTGAATCAATTTACCACTTAACCCTAAACAAAAGTATGCAAAAATTTGAAGAAGTCAGGTGGCCCTATGGGTCGGCTTCGCAAGTCTCGTTACCAGTTTTCGGGCAGGAAAAGCCTGTTCGATCCAGATTATCAGTCCGTTCCTTACGCACCTTGCGCCATTTAGGAATGTTGATTATCGCTCAATTTATTTTTTCAATTGCGGTTAAAGCACAAACCGTACCGCTCATTAACTCTACCCTCAGCGGTTTGGTTACCGATTCGAAAACTAAAGAGCCAATCCCAGGTGTAGTGATCCGCATTAACGGAACTACCCACTCTGCAGCAACCGATAATGAAGGCAAATTTAGGTTCGTAACCGGACAGAAGTTTCCTTATACCCTAACAGTAAGTTACATTGGTTATAAAACCATCGAAATCATAGCAAATGGAAGTCCGATTGAAATTAAACTAGAAGAAGCTGCCAACCAACTTGATAATGTGGTGGTAGTGGGTTATGGCACGCAGAAGCGAAGCGACATTACAGGTTCCGTTTCTTCCATTTCTAAGTCGGCATTGAAACAACCCTTAAGTTCGGTAGATCAATTGTTAAAGGGTGCTGCTGCCGGTGTGCAGGTTACCCAAACATCCGGTCAGCCGGGTGGTGGCGTAAGTATCCGTGTAAGGGGCGGAAGTTCTGTACAAGGCGGAAATGAACCTTTATATGTAGTTGATGGATTTCCTTTGTACAATAGTTCGGCTTCGGCAGGCACGTTGAGTGGTACGCCACTTAATCCCTTGGCCAGTATTAATCCTTCTGACATTGAAACGGTTGATATTCTAAAAGACGCTTCTGCAACGGCTATTTATGGTTCGAGGGGAGCTAATGGTGTCGTGATCATCACCACCAAAAAAGGAAAAGCAGATCGTAGTGCGGTTACCTATGAAGGAAGTTATGGTACGCAATCGTTAAGAAAGAAGTTAGACCTCTTAAATGCACACGATTTTGCTTTGCTCCGGAACGATGCTTTGTACGATACCGACCCAACCAAAGGCCGTTTCCAGTATTTGAGTCAGGCGCAGATTGATCAGTTAGGAGCGGGAACAGACTGGCAGGCTGAAGCATTCGAACGTGCACCAACACAAAACAATCAACTCACCATCAGTGGCGGTAACCCAAAAACACGTTATCTCATTTCGGGGAATTACTTTGATCAGGACGGTATTTTAAAGAACACCGATTATTCGAGGATCAGTATCAGGGCCAATGTAGATGCCCAGCCTTTCGAAAAATTTAAAGTAAGTGCAAGTATTACCGGAAGTAAGGCCGATGCCAATGTATCTCCCTCGGGGATCATCAATGGCCTGTTGATTATGCCTGCTACTGCTTCCATTTACGATGCTTCTGGTGCTTACACCCTCCGTAATCCTTTCGAAAATATATTTGCCAACCCTATTGCCTCATTAAAAGAGCAAATTAATAAATCAACCACCAATAAATTTTTGGGAACAGCATTTGGAGAATACACTATTATTGAAGGACTGAATTTAAAAGTATTGCTTGGTGCTGATGTAAATAGTGTAAATGAGAAGAATTATATCCCATCAACCATTTATGAAGGAAGTACCATTGGTGGTTCTGCCGGAAAGGGAACTTATAATTCCTATTCCTGGTTAAATGAGAATACCCTTTCATACAATAAAGCTTTTGGTAAACATGCTTTAGATGCTGTAATCGGTTTTACGCAACAGGAATTTTCCAGTGAAACCACCAGGGCAAATGCCCAGAAGTTTGTAACCGACGATTTAACCTTTAACAGCTTACAAAGTGGTGCAACCTTGGTAGCGCCTTATTCTGATGCCACGAGATGGGTATTACATTCTTACCTGGCCAGGGTAAATTACAGTTTCGATAACCGTTATTTCTTAACCTCGAGCATCCGTGCCGATGGTTCTTCCCGTTTTGGGAAAGGAAACAAATGGGGTTACTTCCCTTCGGCAGCAGCTTCATGGAAAATCAGTAATGAGAAATTTTTCGAGTCCTTACAAAAAACAATCAGTGAGCTTAAGGTCCGTGCCAGTTTCGGTACAACAGGAAACCTGGAGATTGGTCAATACCAGTCTTTGGCAACTTTATACAGTCTCAACTATGTTTTTGGTGGCACCACCGCCATGGGTTTTGCACCTAACCGCATTGCGAACGATAAACTGGGCTGGGAAACTACCCATCAATACGATGCTGGCCTGGATATCGGCTTTTTTAACAACCGCGTCCAATTAACGTTAGATGGTTATTACAAGAAAACCAAAGATTTATTATTAAATGTAGAGATCCCCTGGACAACTGGTTATGGTACATCGCTACAGAATTATGGATCGGTATTGAATAAAGGATTTGAAATTGGCCTGAATACCCGCAACCTTACCGGCGCATTTATCTGGAATACCAATTTAAACTTTTCTGTTAACCGGAATGAAGTGCTGAGTATTGGTAATGGCGCACAGTCGTACATCAGCGGGAACTACATTGTAAAAGTTGGCGAACCCTTAGGCAGCTTTTATGGTAATGTAACCGATGGAATCCTGCAAACTGGTGAAGAAGTTACTAAAGGTAAATATACGGGTAGCGCCGTGCCAAAACCTGGCGATAGATTGTACAAAGATATTAATGGCGATGGTTTGTTTACAACCGCTGCAGATAAAGCCATTATTGGCAATGCACAACCCGATTTCATTTTTGGCGTAACCAATAATTTTGAATATAAAGGTTTCGATCTGTTAATATTTATACAAGGCTCGTATGGCAACAGTATTTTAAACTCGAATATGCAAACCCTGGAGCTGTTTACCGGGCAGCAAAATGCCTCAGCTACCGCTTTAAACCGGTGGACACCAAGTAATCCAAGTCAAACCATTCCAAGGGCCAAATTAGATCCTGCACCTGTGTTTTCCGATCGTTTTATCGAAAGCGGTTCTTTCTTAAGGTTAAAAGATGTATCACTGGGTTATACCTTGCCAAAAAAGATCGCTGCTAAGGCAAAGTTATCAAATGTATATTTCTATGTAGCCGGGCAGAACCTCCTTACCTGGACAAACTATTCAGGCTTCGATCCCGAAATTACCTCTGGAAGTAATGTATCGCCAGGAACTGATGCCGGGATTTACCCCATCGCCAGATCGGTTAGGGCTGGCTTAAGATTAACATTTTAATCTATATCGCAATGAAAAAGATAAACTTAATATATGCATCCATTTTAGCAGTAGCACTTTCGGCCTGCTCCAAGCTAGAAGAAGATCCCGATGCTGTGCTTGTTACTGCACAGTTTTACCAAAACGAAGGTCAGGCGGTTTCTGCTGTTACGGCCAATTACCGTAAACTTTACGAAAGTGGCCAATCGCTTTACAACAGTTTAATGCAGATTGGGGTAGAAATGGCTACCGACGATTATGAAGCAGGCCCAAGGGCCAGAAATGCACACGTTAGGGCCATATCTGGCTTAACTCACGATTCATCGAACGATAGGATGGAGCAGCTGTGGAAACAAAGTTACGATGCCATTAATGCTTCAAATATTGCCATCGATAAAATTGCTTTGATTGATGAGGCGAAAATTAGCTCAACTGTTAGAAAACGCTTAATTAACGAATCGAAGTTTTTAAGGGCTTTACATTATTTTAACCTGGTGCGTTGGTTTGGCGATGTACCCATTGTACTGCACGAAAATACTTCTTTAGCACCCGAAGATTTATATGTACCCAATGCGCCCGAGGCTGCGGTATATGCACAGATAATTCAGGATTTAAAAGATGCAGAATCGCTACCTGCACCGGCAGAATATAGCAGCAAAGATTTAGGAAGGGCAACTTCAGGCGCAGCCAAAAGTCTGTTGGCAAAAGTATACCTTACCCATAAAGAGTGGGCAAATGCCTTACAAAAAAGTAAAGAGGTAATCGATAGTAAATACTATTCACTGTTTGCAAATTTTGCCGATGTGTTTAATGTAGCCACCAAAAATGGTAAAGAGCATATCTTCTCRGCACAGTTTGTAGGTAACGCAGGTTTTCAGGGCAACAGTTTGGCCAGCCGTTCGGCCCCGGCAGATGTGCCCGGTATTAATGGCGATTATGCCGATGCCCTGCACACCGCTGGCGGTTTGTATACCAGTTTTGCCGATAACGATACCCGAAAGGCCATAACCTTTGTTACGCAGATGGTAAGCCCTACAAATGGTCAGTTATACACTTTTTCGCCGCAGTTTAATAAATATTACGATCCGGCAGTGGTAGGGAATCAATCGCAGTCTTCTAAAAATTTACCCATTATCCGCTATGCAGAAGTACTTTTAATTTATGCTGAAGCCTTAAATGAAGTAAATAATGGGCCAAATGCAGCAGCCTATGCCGCAATAGATGAAGTACGCCAGCGTGCAGGTATTGCTAAACTGGCCGATATTTCTCCGGCATTAACTGTAGATCAGTTTAGAGATGCTGTTTTTCAGGAGCGCAGAAAGGAATTGGTTTTCGAATACCAGCGCTGGTTCGATCTGGCCAGAAGAGGAGCCGATTATTACGTAGCCACACTCAAAGCAGCCGGAAAAACTTTAGCGGCCAAGCGCCACATCCATTTCCCTATTCCGCAACGCGAGCTTAACCTCAACCCTAAATTAAAACAGAACCCAGATTGGGTAAACTATTAATCGTCTTATTTCGGATAATAAAATTTAATCACATGAATTTTAAACAAAAATATTCCACTTTGCCCATAGCGAAAGCATGCCTGTTGGCTTTTGGCTTATTGGCTGTACAGGTTGCTTCGGCCCAGAAAAAGCAAAAACCCAATATCGTACTGGTACTGGTTGATGATCTTGGCTTTTCAGATATTGGCCCTTACGGGGCAACTGAAATAGAAACCCCCAATTTAGATAAACTCGCTGCAGGTGGTTTAAGGCTGAAAGAATTTTACAACAATTCGATCTGTGCACCAACCAGGGCATCGTTGCTCACCGGGCAGTACCAGCATAAAGCTGGTGTTGGCTTTTTTAACAATAACCTTGGGCTGGCAGCCTATCAGGGTTTTCTGAACCGCGAATCGCTTACCCTGGCCGAGGTACTTAAATCAGGCGGTTACACCACACTTATGGCGGGTAAATGGCACGTGGGCGACGATCGGAACCAATGGCCAAACCAACGCGGTTTCGATCATTTCTTTGGCTTTATCGGTGGCGCCAGCAATTATTACGAAATCGGAGAAAAAGGAACTGAAACCGTACCCTTGGTTAAAGATAACGAACCGTATTTTCTTGAACCAGGAAAATATTTAACTGAAGAGATTACCAATAACGCCCTGGGTTTCTTAGACGATCAGCAAAAAGCTAAAAAGCCTTTCTTTTTATACCTGGCCTACAATGCACCGCACTGGCCACTTCAGGCACTTCCTGCCGATATTGCCAAATATAAAGGCAAATATAAATTAGGTTGGGATTCGCTACGCGTACAACGTTACCGCAATGCCATTAAAAAAGGCCTTATCGGTAGTGATCAGAAAATTGCCGTGCATGATGACCAGGTAAAACCCTGGAACAAATTAACTTATGATGAACAGGAATATTGGCAAACCCGCCAGGAAGTTTACGCCGCTATGATCGATCATGTAGATCAGGGTGTTGGCCGTTTGCTGGCTAAATTAAAGGAACTTAAGCAGGACGAAAATACCCTCATCATTTTTATTTCAGATAATGGTGCTCAGGGCGGCAATGGTACCAGACCTTATACCCAACGCACCACTGGGCCCGTTGGTACAGCCGGATCTTACGAAACGCAGAACAGCAATTGGTCGCAAACGGGTAACTCGCCACTCCGTAATTATAAAGGTGCTCCGTACGAAGGTGGCATTAGTGCACCCTTTATTGCCTGGTTTCCGAATAAAATCAAAGCCGGAACAATTGCCAAAGGCACAGGTCACCTGATCGATCTTGCCCCAACTTTTTACGAACTGGCGGGTATCAATTATCCAAAACAGTTAAACGGCATAACCAGCAATGCCCTCGCTGGTAAAAGTTTGTTGCCATTACTTAGCGGATCAACCGATACCGTTCAGCGSGCTGCACCTTTGTTTTGGGAACGTGGTGGCAACAAAGCCGTACGGTGGGGCAAATGGAAACTCGTTTCTCCGGCAGGTTTAACCGAAAAATATGAGCTTTTCGATATCGAAAAAGATAGGGCCGAAAATGCCGATGTAGCCGCTCAACACCCCGAAATAGTAGCACAGTTAAAAGCCGCTTATGTAAAGTGGGCTGCAGAAAATGGGGTAGTAGATTACGAATTGCTTAAAACCGCACCCGCCCGGCCTGCACAAGGAAATAATAGAGGCAATCAGAATTTTTAGCATTAAATAAAGAAAAAGATGAACAAAGTTATATTAACCTGTGTAGGCGCATTATTGGCCATACAGGGTTTTGCACAAAATGCCAGGCCGTCAAAGCCTAATATTATCCTTATCCTGGCCGATGACTTGGGTTATTCAGATCTTGGCGCCTATGGCTCAGAAATTAAAACACCCAATTTAGATCGTCTCGCCAACGAGGGCCTTCGGTTAAAAGAATTTTATAACAATTCCATTTGTGCGCCAACCCGTGCTTCCTTATTAACAGGGCAGTACCAGCATAAAGCAGGAGTGGGGTATTTCGCCAACGATCTTGGGCTTCCGGCCTATCAGGGTTATCTTAATAAAGAATCGCTTACCCTGGCAGAGGTTTTAAAAACCCAGGGTTACAATACTTTAATGTCGGGTAAATGGCATGTTGCCGGTAAAGAAGTGAGTTTTCCCTGGCAGCGTGGTTTCGATCACGTAATGATGTCCGAAAATGGAAGTTATTTCGATCAGGGCGATTACGAAGGGGGTAAAAAGCGTGCCTACACCATTGACGGGAAACCCTATCCTTTAGAAGCGGGTAAATTTTACCAAACCGATGTAATTACCGAGAATGCAGTAAACTTTTTAGATCAAAGCGCTAAAGACAAACCCTTCTTCCTGTATTTAGCCTATACCGCGCCGCACTGGCCGCTGCATGCACTGCCAGAAGATATTGCCAAATACAAAGGCCGCTACGATAAAGGTTGGGATGTGCTCCGTGCCGAAAGAATTAAAAAGCAAAAAGAACTGGGTATTATTGATGGTAATTCTACGGTCTCTGAAAAAGATGCCGATATCTACAACTGGAACAAACTATCGTTCGATCAGCGTAGCCAGTGGGCCAAAAAGATGGAGATTTTTGCCGCCATGGTCGATCGTTTAGATCAGGGCATTGGCCAGGTATTAAATAAGTTAAAAGCAACCGGCGCCGATAAAAATACCATCATCCTGTTTATTTCTGATAATGGTGCCCCTGCAGAAGATCTGGTAAAATGGTATAAAGGTGCGGTGCGCAATTCGGGCCCTGTAGGTACCATTGGTTCGTACGAGTCGCAGAGTAAAAACTGGTCTTATGCTTCAAATTCGCCATTAAAAGCCTTTAAAGATTACATGTACGAAGGTGGCATCAGCTCGCCGTTTATTGCCTGGTACCCCGCTAAAATTAAAGCGGGCAGTATTAAAAAAGGCACCGGGCATATTATCGATATTGCCCCAACATTTTACGATCTGGCCGGGGCTACCTATCCTAAAAGCTATCAGGGCATTACACCCAATGCATTGGCCGGTAAAAGTTTGTTGCCGGTATTGTTTGGTAAAGATAACGAACTGAAACGCGATGAACCGCTATTTTGGGAACGTGCAGGCAATCGTGCAGTGCGTGCTGGCAAATGGAAACTGGTATCTACCTGGCCAGGCTACAATTGGGAACTGTATAATTTAGAAACCGACCGTGGCGAAATCACCAACGTAGCCAGGCAAAACCACGATGTGGTGAGCAGGTTATCGGTAGCCTATTTCGACTGGGCAAAAAGAACGGGTGTGGTAGATTTTGCCACGCTTGAGGCCAAAGAGCCACAATCAATGAAAGAGTTCCGTAAAAGTAAGGTACAGGAAGTTGTATCAGAGGGTTTCGGCTTTTAGTTGATTTTTTTTTAAAAATGTCAGTCTGAGCCTGTCGAAGACCTTATTTGTAGCCTCCAACTCCCTCATAATTTTGTAGGGGTTGGGGGCTATTTTGCAAATTAGAAGAACAAAAAACGTTGTCATCCTGAGCTTGTCGAAGGACAAATGTTTTTTGTTTCGACTATTAAAAATACCTTCTATTACATGTTCCGATTTTCATCGGCAGGTTTGGGCTAGGCTGCAATTAGTTGTGCATTTTTATTTGAAAACGAACATTCATGTCTCCGTGGGCGCTGTAGCCCCGTTATGCACTCCAATCTTTTTATTGCAAATTTTACGCAACCAGCAGCAAGAATAGGAGGGGTGCACTTATGCAATAAAAAGGATTTCCGCTGCTACCGGGTTTATTGGTGAGTGGCTTGTGGTTCTTGGCCATATAACCCGCCCTATTAATAAAATTATCCTTAGCCAGAATATACTTAAAATATACAATTTTGGCTGCGGATAAATAAATATCAACAGCCAAAATAATGCATTTAGTATGGGTTTTGGCTGCGGATAAATATGGTTTTGGTAGTATAAACCGAGGGTGCGATAATATAAGTTGCTGGTTAGCTAACTGAAACGATAAATGGTGTATTCCTATTTACTGGTATACACCATTAGTGTAATTAAGAAGCTTAAATAGTAAACTCATAACACGCATATGGATTTACTCTAGTTAATAATTTACCTATTCCGGGTCGGCACCTGTAGGCGGTGCTTCTTCCTGTAGTTTTGCAATAATCTCTTTCATTTTTGGTAAACCAAAATAATTGTGTTCTTCTATTATTTTGATTACCTCAGGG
>NZ_JBFTRT010000130.1:0-10292 GCF_056399685.1 Pedobacter sp. 01N416 | reverse complement strand
AAATAGCATTGGCCTATAAGCAGCCCATTGGTATGATTACCAAAAATTCGCTTATTCTTCGCGATCGGGATATTCTACAAGAAATGGCGAAGTTGAATCTCTGCATGGTTTATGTTTCGATTAATAGCTTAAACGAAGATTTACGGCAGGTAATGGAACCCCGAACGACAACTGCCAAACAACGGTTAAAGGTGGTAGAGGAATTGAGTAAAGATGGAATTCCTATGGGTGTTATGGTTGCCCCTCTTGTTCCTGGTTTAAGCGACCATGAAATTCCTAAAATTCTAAAAGCTGTAGCCAATGCCGGTGCGCTAAAGGCAGGCTATACCGTTGTACGACTAAATGGAGCTATTGGGCAGATATTTGAAGATTGGCTGCGCAAAAACTTTCCTGATCGTTTTGATAAAGTTTGGCACATGATTCAGAGTTGCCATGGTGGGAATGTTAACGATAGCAGATTTGGCGACCGGATGCGTGGAGATGGTAATATTTCGCAAATGATCAGGGATAATTTTAGACTCCACTGTCGCTTAAATGGCTTAAATGTAAAGGATATAATTTTAGACCACTCTTTATTCAAGATTCCGAGTAATCAGGCAAGTCTGTTTTAAAAAATTTTGAGGAGAAAGCCCCTCAGCGCTCAGGGCCGTGGTTTTATCATCACGGCCATCTCAAAGTTTTTTTCACGATTTGTAATCGCGACGCTTTGAACCGTAGATTTGTAATCCACGTTGATAAAACTTAGTTTTAACGCCATGAACATTGCATTAGTAACTTATCTGGATAAAGGAGCTTATGATAGCGCCACTGTTGAAAACGAAGATGATAAACTCCTAAATTTCCTGAAAGAAAAAGGACTCAATATTGAAAAAGTAATCTGGAACGATGAGCACATTAAATGGGAAGATTATTCGCTTGCCATTYTAAAATCGCCATGGGATTATTTTGACCTGATTGAAGACTTTTACAGCTGGCTTAATCATTTGGAAGCAAAAAATATAAAATTGCTTAACCCCATTGAGGTAGTGAGGTGGAATGCAAACAAACAATATCTGCAGGAGATTGAAGCTGCCGGATTAAAAATTACACCTAGTTTTTTCATTCAAAATAAAGAAAGTGTAAATCTTGAGCATTTCTTTGAGAAATTTAACACCAATAAGTTAATTGTAAAACCCTGTGTGAGTGGTGGTGCAAAAAATACATTTAAGGTAACTGCAGATAATGTGAACGAGGTTAACCAAAAATTAAATCTCCTTATTCAGGATGAAGATTTTATCATTCAGCCTTTTCTACCAGAGATTCTGGAAAGTGGTGAATGGTCTTTCATTTTCTTTAATGGAGCGTATAGCCATTCGTTAATCAAACAGGCCAAACCTGGCGATTTTAGGGTACAGCCAGCGCATGGTGGCTCTGTGCATCCGCAAAAACCGAGTGAAGAACTGATTGCTATAGCACAACAATATGTAACATTATTTGCTAAAGATTGCCTTTACGCACGGATTGATGGTACTTTCGCTAATGGAGATTTTTTGTTGATGGAACTGGAATTGATAGAGCCTTTTCTGTTTTTGAACACCGAACCCGAAAATTATGAACGGTATTACAAGGCTTTAGCAGATTTGATGTAAAGTTTAGCATCTTCGTCATTCTCGCGCATGCGGGAATCTTAAAACCTGAGTTCGATTATTAAATTGTAAAAATAACTATCAGACAAGGTTTATTCCTAATCTTATCGTCATGCTGAACTTGTTTCAGCATCTTTTTTGGCAGGAAAGACCCTGAAATAAATTCAGGGTGACGACCGACTTAACTCAAAACTAGGTTTAGATAATCAAATCAGTATTTAATTATCGAACTCAGGTTTAAAGCGCATTAAGATTCCCACCTGCGTGGGAATGACGCCTGGATTTTAGAATCTGTTACTGGTAAACGAAGTCGAGATGTCGATCGCTATGGTTTTCTTTTATTTAGCTGCAAAGACCTGAACCCAGTAATTATCCGTTTTAGCTGCTCCCATTTCTTTGAAAGCGGCATTCATGATATTTTTACAATGATCTTCACTTTTTATCCAATCGTTAAAAACCTGCGCCTCCGTGGTTTGGCCAACAGCAATATTTTCACCAATGGTTGTCCAATTGTAGCCAGTAGCTTTGACCCGAGCGCCGACGTTATCACCATTGGCTGATGTATGTGTTAAGGTTTTTATAGAGGCCATGTACTTACTGTGACCAATAGCAGCAGTGCTTAAATTTACGCTCCAGGTTAGTGCTCCAACAGGAGGCATAACAGTTGTTCYGCAATTGCAACCGGCTAAACGGGTGTCGTTTACTAATTTTAACAAGGCATCGTTATTGATATTAGTTGTACTAGAAAGTACCGGAGGATTGTTTGTTCCTGCCGGATCATCAGTTCCTTTTTTACAGGACAAAGTACAACATAACGCTAAACAGGCTAGTGAAAAGGTAATTAGTTTCATTAATAGGGAATTGTTTAAGGAAAGGTACGATGATTTTCTTAAAAAAAATTAATTTGTACCCGTCTTTTTCACACACCAAGAACAACTAAGCGTTACCGAATATATTTTAAGCAAAAAAACTCCTGATTTTCATCGGGAGTTTCTTATTTATTTACTTGAAGAATCTTCTTCTTGTTTTGGCTCTTCTTTTTTCTTTTCGCCTTTTTTGTGATTGATCGAAATCAGTTCGGTTGTTTTATCGTAATCGATTTCTAAAACATCACCTTCGGCCAGTTCGCCTTTAAGGATCTCTTCAGCAATTGGATCTTCTAAATATTTCTGAATTGCTCTTTTTAACGGACGAGCACCAAAATTACTGTCAAAACCTTTATCAGCAATATATTCTTTAGCATTATCAGTTAATGCAATTTCATAACCAAGGGTATGAACGCGACCGAATAAAGCTTTTAACTCGATATCGATAATTCTGAAAATTTCGTCTTTACCTAAGCTATTGAATACCACTACATCATCAACACGGTTTAAGAACTCAGGCGCAAAAGCACGTTTTAAAGCACTTTCGATTACACCACGACTGTGAGAATCGGCCTGGTTTGTTTTTGCTGCTGTAGAGAAACCAACACCTTGACCAAAATCTTTTAGCTGACGGGCACCAATATTAGAAGTCATGATGATGATTGTATTTCTAAAATCAACTTTACGACCTAAACTATCGGTTAATTGTCCTTCATCCAAAACCTGTAATAAGATATTGAATACATCAGGGTGAGCTTTTTCAATCTCATCCAATAAGATTACAGCATAAGGTTTTCTTCTTACTTTTTCAGTTAACTGTCCACCTTCTTCGTAACCTACGTATCCTGGAGGCGCCCCCACTAAGCGCGACACTGCAAATTTCTCCATATACTCACTCATGTCGATCTGAATCAAAGAATCATCACTATCGAACATGAAACGGGCCAATTCTTTCGCCAATTCTGTTTTACCTACGCCTGTTGGACCTAAGAAAATAAATGAACCGATTGGTTTTTTAGGGTCTTTTAATCCGGCTCTTGTACGTTGAATGGCTTTGGTTAATTTTTTGATCGCATCATCCTGACCGATAATTTTCTCAGCCACCTTATCGTACATGTTCAACAGTTTTGCACTGTCTGTTTGTCCAACACGTTGTACCGGTATACCAGTCATCATCGAAACCACTTCGGCTACATTATCTTCTGATACCTCGTAACGTTTAGTTTTGGTTTCAGCTTCCCACTCTGCTTTAGCTTTATCTAATTCTTCAATTAAATTTTTCTCTGTATCGCGCAGTTTCGCTGCCTCTTCATATTTCTGGCTACGTACAACCTTGTTTTTCTCTAATTTGATATCTTCGATTTTAGCTTCGATATCAATAATGTTCTGAGGAACGTGGATGTTGGTTAAGTGAACACGTGAACCTGCTTCATCTAAAGCATCAATGGCTTTATCTGGCAAGAAACGATCAGAAATATAACGCGATGTTAAAGTAACGCAAGCTAAAATAGCTTCATCAGTATAAGTTACACCGTGGTGTTCTTCGTACTTATCTTTAATGCGTGTTAAAATCTCTACAGTTTCATCCGGTGTAGCTGGCTCTACCATCACTTTTTGGAAACGACGGTCTAAAGCACCATCTTTTTCAATGTACTGACGGTATTCATCTAATGTTGTGGCACCAATACATTGAATTTCGCCCCTTGCCAAAGCAGGTTTGAACATATTGGATGCATCTAATGAACCCGAGGCCCCACCAGCTCCAACAATGGTATGGATCTCATCAATAAATAAAATTACATCAGTAGATTTTTCAAGCTCGTTCATCACGGCTTTCATACGTTCCTCGAACTGGCCGCGGTATTTTGTACCGGCCACCAATGATGCCAAATCTAATGTAACCACGCGTTTGCCAAAAAGCACACGCGAAACTTTACGTTGTACAATGCGTAGGGCAAGGCCTTCTGCAATTGCCGATTTACCAACTCCCGGCTCTCCAATTAAAATTGGATTGTTCTTTTTTCTGCGGGATAAAATCTGCGATACACGCTCAATTTCTTTCTCGCGGCCTACAATAGGGTCTAAACGACCTTCTTCAGCAGCTTTTGTTAAATCACGGCCGAAGTTATCCAAAACAGGGGTTTTAGATTTTATATCTGAAACCTTTTTAGGTGTACTAAAGCTTTCTTCTTCGCGATAATCGTCATCGCCTCCTGTAGAAGCACTGTTTGAGATATCATCTCTGAAACCATTTTTATTCACTTCAACCTCCTGTTTAAAAACATCGTAAGTAACACCATACTGCAATAAGATTTGGGAGGCGATGTTATCATCATCTCTCAAAACCGATAACAGCAAATGTTCGGTACCAATTAAATCGCTTTTAAATATTTTGGCTTCTAAGTAAGTGATTTTTAAAACTTTTTCTGCCTGTTTTGTTAATGGAATATTGCCTAAGTTTACTGTAACACTCGAAGTACCGCGAACGGCATCTTCAATTGAGCGGCGCAATTTACCGGTATCAACCCCTAACGATCGTAAAATTTTTATAGCCATGCCATCGCCTTCGCGGATGAGGCCCAATAATAAATGCTCGGTTCCGATGTAATCGTGCCCTAAGCGGAGCGCTTCCTCCCTACTAAAAGAGATTACATCTTTAACCTGTGGTGAAAATTTTGCTTCCATAATACCTTTCTTAACAGCTACGTCCCTAAACTATAAAATAACTTTATAAAAACGAACGTACTGTTTTCTTTATTTTATCAACAATTGCGCCATATGGGTGGATAAAGAGGCTTTTGAATGCCTGAGAACCCAAAATTCAATGTAAGATTATCGTTTCGATAAATATTATTTTATTTATATCTATCTACGTAATAAGTGTTCTAAAGGTTTTAAAGGGACATTTGCCAAAAACATCCGGTTATAGATATTTTATTGTCGGTTTATTGTAAGGATTTTTTCGCTATCAAAAACTGACAATTTGTATCTTTTTACTTAGGCAATTTACAAGTTTTGACAGAAAAACAAAAAGAACGTGACATCATTTAACAATTTCATTAGATAAAAATCAACAAACTATCCGATCAATCCTACCTATTATTACCCTATTACGAAGTTAACTGTAATTAGGTTGTTTTTGTTTTCTAACATCGTAGTTTATTGTAATCCATTTATCATAAAATAAGCCTATCTTTTAATACAGAAACCAACTACAGCGCTTTAGTCGTTTCAACCATAAAGCGCTTCGGCAAATTGATGTTTATTATTTGATGATAACTTCTGTAAAAACTGTAACGGGACATCGGCAACACCAAGTTTATCACATTTTGAAACTACATCATTTAAATCGAAATGACCAGATAGCGATTGATAAAGTTCTCCATCAGTCTGCTCAAATCCCGTACTCCAATCTGTAAAATAACGCTGCTCATATTTGCCAATTTGCAGTAAAACAACCGATTCATGACGTTCGTCATTTACGATTTTGTTAAAAAGTCTGCGAATGATCCGTTCATCTCCCTCAAGTAATTGCATAAATCTCCCTTTACTCTTTGTAATCTGCAGACCTCTTACATATAATAATATCCCAGTAATGTTATTCCGATTATTAAAATCTCTGCACTGATTAAGCAAGGCTTTAAGTTCATCATTGTTAAACGAACTGCTCTCTATGCTTGTATAAATTAAATAAAAAATGGGTTTTAAAACTTCAATCTCTAATTCCATAAGGTAATTAACGCTAAATTTTCTGTTTTTCCTAAAACGCGCCTATTATCTGATTATTTCCACAACAATTCTAGCAAAACATGATCTTAACGACTCAAATTAAACAAAAAGATCACCAAAAATCTATTAATTGCCCTAATACACTAATAATCTAAAAAACAACAAGCATATCTCTTGCTTTTATTTTAGTTGCCAAAAAAAACTCATCTCTTTTTCTTTATAATGTATTACCAAACCAAAGAGAAGCAAACGTTTGCGCTTAATAATATCGGCAATATAAGCATACAATATTTATCACCCTTCAAAAAAGGCTCAAATAGTAAGCACACCATCCGTTATATACAATTTAAAGCAAACGTTTGCGCTGCATTCGCGGTTTGATCTTGACTTTTATGGTTATAGTTTAGTAATAATCATTTTACTAAAAAGTATATTATTAATGAACCTAAGAATAACTTTTAGCCCTCCCTAATCTGATTAATGCTCCTCAACAGATAACAAAACAGTAACTAATCTAACCTAAAAAACATGAAGAAAATTCTTTTAATGATTTCCTTTATTGCGTGTATTTTCGTAGTAAAGGCACAAAACCGTACTATTTCTGGTACGGTAACCGACAGTAAAAAACTCCCGCTTCCGGGAATTACCGTGACCGTTCTGGGCACAAAAACTGCCGTACAAACAGATGCAAACGGAAAATATACGATTAGCGCTGATAATGAGAGTACCCTGGAGTTTAAAGCCCTAGGTTTTACCACACAAACCATTAAAGTGGGCACAAATACTGCTGTAAATGTTTCTTTAGTAGATCAATCTACTGAGTTAGACGCCGTAACAGTTGTAGGGTATACCACAAAGAAGAAATCAGAAATTTCGAGTGCAGTAACTACCGTAAGTGGTTCGCAGCTTAATGATGTAACTTCTGTAAACCTCGGCAACCTGCTACAGGGTAAAGCGCCTGGTGTGGTGGCGAGTTCTGCTTCTGGCGACCCTACTGCTGGCTCGAATGTAGTGGTACGTGGCGTAGGTAGTATTAATGCCGGTACCGGGCCACTAATTGTAGTTGATGGAAACATTGGTGGTACGTATAACCCGGCCGATGTGGATAATATTACCATATTGAGAGATGCCGCAGCCACAGGTTTATACGGATCGAGAGCTGCCAATGGCGTTATTATTGTAACCACCAAAAAAGGAAAAGCGGGAGAAACCAGATTCAGCCTAAACTCAACCATTGGCATTGCCAAGGCTACTACAGGTAACTTTAAGCTAATGGATGCTCAACAACTTTACGATTACCAAAAATCTTTCTTTACTACTCCGCCAGCTGCTTCGGTACTAAATACCAATACCGATTGGTGGAATGAGGCCTTTAGAACAGCAATGGTAAATAACCACACGTTAACCGCATCTGGGGGGAGTGAGAAAACTCAATTTTATATCTCAGGCAACTATTTTAAAGAAGAAGGAACTTTAATCAACAACGATAAAACACAATATAGTTTAAGGGCTAACCTTACCTCACAATTGACTAAAAAACTAAAATTAACGGCTTTGTTAAGCGGAATTGTAATCAATGATAATTATAACCCTGAAAGTGCTGTTTATCAGGCTTATTTAAATATGCCATACGATCCTGCTTATAATGCGGACGGCAGTCCAACTGACCCACGGAGTATTCCTTCCTGGAAAGGTAGAGACCGCTCAAACTTTTTGCAGAGCTTGCAATACAATTATTCAAAAGCAAGAAGTTATACCACAACAGGTGATATAAACCTGGATTATGACATACTCAAAAACCTAACGGTTTCTAGTTATAACAGGGCCACCATTGCCAACGGCAGATCGAGCAATTATTATGACAGAAGAAGTCAGAGTGGCGCAACAAACCTGGGAACAGTATCTTTAGGTAATACTTTCTCTACTACACTTTTATCATCGAACAGAATTAAGTACAACGTAAATTTAGGTAACCATAGCCTGAGCGTTTTAGGTGTTGCGGAGATAGAAGGTTATAAATATGATGAAAGCGGAATTACTGCCAAAGGTTTGCCAGCCGGATTGGATGCCATAAATACAGCAACTGATATCACCAATAAACCCACAGGAAGATATGATCAGTATCAAAATATAAAATACCTTGCGCAGGCCGACTATAGCTATCAAGGCAAGTATTACTTAGTAGCTTCTATAGTAAATGAATACTCTTCGCGATTTGGGAAAAACAATCCCGCCGCAACTTTTTATCAGGCAGGCGCATCGTGGATTTTATCTAACGAAGATTTTTTAAAGAGCAATACCACACTTACCTTTCTAAAATTACGCGCCAGTTTTGGTACTACTGGTAATCAACGTTTTACCACGAACGATAGCCCTGATGGTTTTTATCAATCGTTGGGACTATATAATTTAAATGCAGGAGCTTCATACAATGGTCAAACAGGTGCCTTCCCTACCCAAATTGCCAACCCGGATTTGACCTGGGAAAAATCGAGAGCCTACAATTTAGGTCTGGATTTTGGATTATTTAAACGTATCGACATTACTATTGATGCCTATGACAAACGCAACTCTGATCTGCTATTTGCCGTTCCACTTCCTTCAACAGTGGGTTATGGAAGCATTAGAAGAAACATAGGTGCGGTAAGAAACAGAGGCATTGAGCTCACTATCAACGCTAAAAACATCCAGCAAAAAGACTTTAAATGGGAAACCAGCTTTAATATGTCTTTTAACCGCAACAAAGTTATGGAGTTAAATCAAGGCTTATTGGTAGTAAACACCAGTACCCAGCCAATAGCTTTGGGTCATGATATGGATGAATGGTACATGCAAAAATGGGCAGGGGTAAATCCGGCTGATGGCAAACCGCTTTGGGAAAAATTAGACGATCTTACTGGTGTAACCAGTACTTATAACCAGGCTACCAGACAATATACAGGTAAATCGTCAGCGCCAAAGTTTAGTGGCGGATTAACCAATACATTGGAATATAAAAACTTTACCCTTTCGGCTTTCTTAAATTTTGTATATGGCAACTGGGTATATAACGATAGCCGTTTCTATTTCGATAACGACGGGGTGTACGAAAGTTATAATCAACAGGTATTACCTAAAGGTTCGGTACGATGGACAACACCTGGCCAAACCGATGCAACCCATCCACAGGCTAAATTCGGCGGTAATCTTCAATCGCATCAAACCTCTACCCGCTTTTTAGAAGATGGAAGTTATTTAAGATTGAGAAATGTAACCGTAGGATACAATTTACCTACCACTTGGTTAAAAAAGGCCTCAATAAATGCAGCCCGCTTGTATGTGAGCGGCGACAACCTATTTACGGCCACCAAGTTTTCGGGTGTAGATCCTGAAGTTGATCTTACTGGTGGTATTTCGTCTTTCAGATATCCAACCAGCAGAAGATTTGTTTTTGGCGTTAACCTAACATTCTAATTATTAATAAGATTATCATGAAAATATACCATAATCACATCATAAAATTCGCCATTGTAGCCAGTGTTATTCTTTCTGCATCTGCATGTCGTAAAACTTATTTCCCCTCTGATAAAGCGGAAGATAGTGGGTTATTAACTACAATCGAAGGTAAGCGTACGGCCACCTTAGGTAATTATGCTACCCTAAAATCATTAAACTACGAAAATAATTACCATTGGCTAGCCGAGCTCCCTTCTGATGAAGTAGCTCAGGGGCAAAACTCATCAAGTGATGTAACCAATTTATATAAGTATACCCACCTGGTAAATTCTGCCAATGCAACTGCTTATTTCCAGCAAGCCTATTATGTTGCATCTGCAACAAATAAAATCATTAAGCTTATTCCAGATGGTTCATCTGCTGATTTACTGCAAATTAAAGGTGAAAACTTATTCCTAAGGGCGATGTTGCACTTTAACCTGGTACGCATGTTCGGAAGGCCTTATGCACAGAACCCTACCACCAATGCTGGAGTTCCAATTTTGAGCGAAACGGTAAGTGAAACCGACGCTGCTATAATCAAAAGAAGTACAGTTGCCCAAGTTTACGATTTTGTAATTGCTGATCTATTAAAAGC
>NZ_JBFTRT010000129.1:0-23707 GCF_056399685.1 Pedobacter sp. 01N416 | reverse complement strand
AAAAGCCGCCCAATGGGCAGCTTCAATTCATCTGATTGATATTTTTTATTTCGCTAAATTCATTGCATTTTGTTCCGCTTCCATCATCGCTTGAGAAGCATAGGATGCAGATTTAAGACTGGCAAAGTCAGTTAATTTTACATTTTTCATGTTGCTCGCAACCATTGTACTTTCACCGGCAGTACCATTTAATTTTAATACCGCATCATCTTTAACAATAGTATATAAACTGCCTGCTGTCGTTTTAATTTTTGCTGTAGCGCTCTGGTTCAGAAATAACTGAAGGTATTTTGTATCAAAATTATTGCTGGTAACCACAACCGATTGTCCGTAAGCTTCAATTCTTTCTAAATCTTTTACGGTAATGTTTAACGTTACCTGACTGGTTTCCATTGAATTGATAAACAAGGTTTTCCCATCAGTTGATACCGAGGTTTTTGAAGCATCGTAATTGCCCGCACCTTCTACATTTTGTTTATCACCTTGTGTTAAGATAAGCTTCACGTTACCACTTACCCAGATTCTGCTGAATTTTGATAATGAAGAAGTTTTGGTTTCTGCTTTAACTGGCTCAGCGGCAAAAGTTGCCATGGCTGATGAAGTAAATACTACTGCTGTTAATGCTGCTGCGAATATTGTTTTTGCTAAAGTTTTCATATCTTTTATATTTTAGGTTTTTGCTATTGTTTTGTTATTAAGACGCAGCTGCCCATCAAACGTTTCAGGCAAAAACCCGGTATTATACCAGCGTTGGTAACCGCTAGACCAACGCCTGTAATTCCTAGACAAACGCTTATTGATCATCAACGGTTTGATGCAATAGTTTTCGGTGAAACAGTATAAACTTAAAGCGCAGCTTTTGTAATCGGTGTAATGTCGAAAAGCACCAGCCTGCCATAAGCCGCCAATTGTTAAAAAATGTTAAAGGAATTTGAAAATATTATTTTGTTGTTTTTTTTTGAATCTCCATCAGATAAACAAACAGGAAAGCATTTTTTAGAGCAATTATTTATTTTTTGATTTTAGATCATGTTATCAGCATTACTATTTAACCGTTTTCGCTTATCAGGAAGATTTGCGCTTTTTTTCACCATCTTTTTTGCGCCATCAGTGGCCACTATTGCCCAACCCTTAAACCAAGCCAAGGCTGGCCCATCGGCTTTTACGGCAAAGCTGATTAATATCGAGGCGGCCACGAATGAGGTTTTCAGGTACAGCACTACCCTGTATAACGGGACCAAAAAGCAGGCCATTTACGAGCTGAAGGCAGCGTTGCCAGCGGGCTGGGTGGTGAGTTACAAAGTAGAGGGCAGCCAGGTTACTTCGCTTAATATGGATGCAGGCAAAAGCCAGGAAATTGCAGTGGAGATTAATGCCAGTGCAAATGCATCACCTAAAAAATACAGTATCCCCCTTAAAGCCGTTTCGGCCGATGATACCCTTCTACTTAACCTCGAAGCAGTAGTAAAAGGCTCGTATGGCGTAACCATGAGTACACCAAGCGGAAGGCTTAGTGAAGAGGTGAGTTCGGGCGGGCATAAAGACATACAACTGGAGGTTAAAAACACCGGAACACTGGCCCTGAACGATCTGGAGCTGAGCAGTCAGCTGCCAAGCGGCTGGGAAGTGCGTTTTGAGCCAGCCAAGATCAGTAAACTTGAGGCAGGAAAAAGCGTAGCCGTTACCGCTTTTTTAAAAGTTCCTGATAAAACAATAGCCGGAGATTATGCCGCAACCTTTAGCCTTTCGGGTGCCAACGCGAACACACAGCTGGCGTTCCGCATGTTTGTTAAAACTTCATTGCTTTCTGGCTGGATCGGTATCCTGGTGATTGTGCTCGCCATTGGCAGTGTATACTACCTCATACGCAAGTACGGCAGAAGATAATCCATTCTTTAACAGCACGAAATAAGATGGAACCTATTATACAGCTCAGGAACCTAAGCAAACGCTATGGGGCCTTTAAGGCGGTTGACGAACTGAACCTGGAAGTATACCGCGGTGAGATTTTTGGATTGCTCGGCCCAAACGGTGCGGGCAAAACCACCTCCATATTGATGATGCTCGGGCTAACCGAGCCCCATAGCGGTACTGCCCGTGTTTGTGGATATGATGCCACCAAAAACCCCATTGCAGTAAAGCAAAAGGTGGGCTATATGCCAGATAGCGTGGGCTTTTATAACCACATGACGGCGCTCGAAAATTTAATTTATTTGGGGAGGCTGAACAACCTGGACGAAAGCACATTAAAAGACCGGGCCGAAGAAGTACTTAATATAGTGGGGCTTGCCTGCAGCATGGATAAAAAAGCCGGCATTTTTTCGCGGGGCATGAAACAGCGGCTGGGTTTGGCTGATGTATTGATCAAAGACCCCGAGGTAATTATACTCGACGAGCCAACACTCGGCATAGACCCTGCAGGGGTAAAGGAATTTCTAACCTTGATTAAAACCCTGAGCCAGCAGCAGGGCTTAACCGTTTTGCTCTCTTCGCACCACCTGCACCATGTACAACAGGTATGCGATCGTGTAGGCATATTTGTTGGTGGGAAACTGTTGGCCCAGGGCGATATTGCCTCGCTTTCCGCTAACCTTTTCGGCAAAGAAGGAGCCGTTACCACAATTAAAACAGCAGATTTAATTGAGCAGCCCTGGCCATTGGAGGCAGAGATGAGGCAATGGGGAGCGCTTACAGAGATCGCCATTTCTGGCGATACGCTGGAGTTTACCACCCAGCATGATATTACCCCGCGCATTGTTCGCCATTTAGTGGAAAAGGGTTACAACATTTTACAGGTAAGCCGTAAGGCGTATGGCCTGGATGAGATCTATCAGAAATATTTTGAAAGTAGTTTTAATGAAAATCTAAATCATGGAAAATCAAACGGTATCTTTAAGCGCGCTTTCTTCGGGCAGCACAAAAGATAAAAAATATACAGCCTCGCCTCAGCCAAACAGGGCCTTTGGCGTAACCATCCGAAAAGAGATTGCCGATCACATCAGGAGCTGGCGCTTTTTGGTGTTGGTTGCTTTGGTGCTGTTAACCTTTGTGGCTTCTTTATATGTTTCGGTAAGCAATATCAGAACAGCCTTTACCAATACAAACGATCCCGACCATGCTTTTATGTACCTAAAGCTGCTTACATCAACAGATAACGCTATGCCACCTTTCCATGTGCTGCTCAGTTTTCTTGCACCGCTGCTTGGCATTAGCATGGGTTTTGATGCCATTAACTCGGAGCAGAACAACGGAACTTTAACCCGGCTTTTGGCACAGCCGATTTACAGGGATAACCTGCTGCTGGCTAAATTTAGCAGTGCAATACTGATAGTAGGCATGCTTTTTCTTTCGCTCACCTTACTTATGATTGGTGGGGGGCTGGTGTTAACAGGCGTTAGGTTAGAAGCCCAGGAACTGATCAGAATAATGGGTTTTGTTTTTGTAACGCTTCTTTACGTTGCATTCTATTTAAGTTTATCGATCCTGCTTTCTATTGTTTTTCGGCAACCGGCAACTGCTGCGCTGAGCGCTTTGGGGCTGTGGCTGTTTTTTACCGTTTTTTATCCGATTATCGTTAACCTGATTATAAGGGCCTTTTTACCCGACCCTGCCTACCTTACGCAGGCACAGGTAATGGGTTACAATGAATTTATCTTAGATATCATGCGGATTGCACCTAACCAGCTTTATACCGATGCGGCCACTACACTATTGATGCCATCGATACGGAGCCTCGGCCCGATGAGTATGGAGCAAATGGCAGGGGCCATTCCCAGTCCGCTGCCGGTAAAAGAGAGCCTGATGATTGTATGGCCCCAGTTAAGCGGGATGATTGCCGCCAGTACAGGTTGTTTTGCCATTGCTTATTACCTTTTTATGCGTAGGGAAATTAGAAGTTAAAGCGGATAGCTGTTCTTTGCATACTCCCGTTATCCGGTTTTTATTTTGCTAATTTGGAAAAAGAATACCCTGATACATGGAAATTTTTAAATTATTATACCTGTAGGGCAATAATTTATCCCAATACACGTATTATATACTGAGAGCGTTAATTTAGATTAAAACGGGGACCGTCTATTAGATGGTTCCCGTTTTTCTTTTAAAGATCAAAGTTGAAGGGCAAGACAGAACAGGAATTATTATTGCCCAAAATCACTTTCGCTAAATAAATAAAAAAGCCACCCAAATGGGCGGCTCTGATCTATCTTAAAAACAGATTTTCTATTTTGCTAAAACCATTGCGTTTTGTTCAGCTTCCATCATCGCTTCAGAAGCATATGATGCTGATTTAAGACTGGCAAAGTCAGCTAATTTTACATTTTTCATGTTGCTGGCAATCATTGTACTTTGATCAGCGGTACCATTTAATTTTAATACCGCATCGTCCTTAACGATTGTATATAAACTGCCTGCTGTAGTTTTGATCTTCGCTGTAGCACTTTGACCCAAAAATAACTGAAGGTACTTTACATCAAAATTATTGCTGGTTAGCACAACCGATTGACCATAAGCTTCAATTCTTTCTAAATCTTTTACGGTAATATTCAGCGTTACCTGACTTGTTTCCAATGAATTGATAAATAAGGTTTGTCCATCAGTTGATACTGAGGTTTTTGCAGCGTCGTAGTTGCCGGCACCTTCTACATTTTGCTTTTCACCTTGTGTTAAGATGATCTTCACGTTCCCGCTTACCCAGATCCTGCTGAATTTTGATAATGAAGAAGTTTTTGTTTCTGCTTTAACTGGCTCAGCGGCAAAAGTTGCCATTGCTGATGAAGTAAATACTACTGCTGTTAATGCTGCTGCGAATAATGTTTTTGCCAAGGTTTTCATATCTTTTATATTTTAAGTTTTTGCTATTGTTTGTTATTAAGACGCAGCCATACATCAAACGTTGCAGGCGAAAACCCTGTATTATACCAGCGTTGGTAATCACTAGACCAACGCCTGTAATTTCTAGACGAAAGTTGCAGATGCTCTAGCCAGATTTACGTAAATCTAGATACTCTGCTTGCCACAGAGATTATGTTTATGGCGAACATACCACCAGAGGAATTATTCGCGGTAGTGATGCCTACGCCATGAGATCGGTTAGAAGTGCCCATTTTTTTTATATCGAAAACCTAAATTACGATGGGTTTTCAAGAACACAGTAACCAAGGGAGCATTGTTTAAAACTTGGAGGGAGAAAAATTCAACTCGGGCAAATGCATATCAAAAGAGGCCAAAAGAAGAATTGTATGATGTGATCAAAAATCCATTTAATCTCCAAAACCTGATTGCAGATCCTAAGTTTAAAAAAGTAAAAAGCGAACTTTCATCTAAACTGGCTACTTTTATGAAACAACAAAACGATAAAGGCCTGGCCACGGAGCTGGATGCCCTAAGCCGTCAGCCGAAACATCAACCAAAAGATTAATATGAAATATTTAAAGTTATTATTTGCCTTTTTCCTGCTTGCATTTAGCTATTCGGCTTTCTCTCAAAACAACAAGCCAAACATCATTATTATTCTTGTTGATGATATGGGTTTTAGCGATGTAAGCACCTTCGGCGGAAATTTTGTGCCTACACCCAACATAGATCGTTTGGCGAAAAATGGGTTAATGCTTAACCAATATTATAGTGGCGCACCAATCTGTTCGCCATCAAGAACTAGCTTGCTCACGGGTATGTACCCCGGAAGGTGGAATTTTAGTACTTATCTGGATAATAAAAAGCACAATAAAAATGCACAACAAGCAGATTACTTAAATCCCCAAGCGCCATCTATCGCCCGAATTTTCCAATCTGCCGGATATGCAACTGGTCATTTTGGTAAGTGGCACATGGGCGGAGGAAGAGATGTGAAGGATGCACCGGTTTTTGAGAAATATGGTTACGATGCCCACGCCAGTACTTACGAAAGTCCTCAGCCAGACCCACTGCTTACTGCTACAAATTGGATCTGGTCGGATAAAGACAGCATAAAACGCTGGGACAGAACCAAATATTTTGTTGATAAAACACTCGAGTTTTTTAAAGAAAATAAAAATAAACCACGTTTTGTAAATCTTTGGCCAGATGATGTACATACGCCATGGGTACCCAATGTTGGAAATGAATATATTGGTAAGTTTCCTTTGGGACAAGAATCTGAGCAGGCCTTTAAACTAGTGCTGAAGGAACTTGACCAGCAAGTAGGAAGATTAATGGATGGTTTGAAAACAATGGGTGAAGACAAAAATACCATCATTATCTTCACCAGTGACAATGGGCCTTTACCGAGTTTTAAAGGGAGCCGGACTGGTGGTTTAAGAGGCACTAAACTTTCTTTATACGAGGGTGGCACCAGAATGCCATTTTTAATTAGTTGGCCAGGGCATATTCCCCAGGGAAAAATAGATGCGGGCTCGGAAGTAAATGCGATAGATTTATTGCCATCATTAGCCGGCATGGCGGGAGTAAAGTTACCTGCAGATTATCAGGGAGATGGGTTAGACCGGAGTAAGGTTTTCGCCGGAAAATCATCACTGAGGAAAAAAAACATGTTTTGGGAGTATGGCAGAAATGATATTGCCTTTAAATATCCTGCCAAACCCAATAGAAGTCCAAACCTGGCGGTGCGCACTGGAGAATGGAAATTGCTTATGAACAGTGATGGCTCTGATGTGCAGCTTTATAACATTGTGAAAGATAAAAATGAAACTACCGAGCTAAGCGCCAAACAGGTTAAAATAACCACTCAATTAAAAACCGAACTGCTTGCCTGGTGGGAATCTCTGCCTAAACTCAAAAATTAATTACAACAGCCGCCCTTTAGGATTATTGTGTAGAGATAGCATAAAAAAAAGCCATTTGAATTAATCAAACGGCTTTATATTTTAATTACAGCAGGCAAACACTATCTAATTACACTACCCTCTGAGAACTTTTCTACAGGTGCCACAAAAGTGAGTTTGCCATCGGCATTTTCAGCCATCAGGATCATTCCCTGTGATAAAATCCCTTTGATTTCGCGTGGAGCAAGGTTTACGATCATACTTACCTGTTTACCAACAATATCTTCAGGTTTATAATATTCGGCTATGCCCGAAACCACTGTTCTTTCGTCGATACCGGTATTTACCGTTAATTTTAAAAGTTTTTTTGTTTTCTCTACTTTTTCGGCAGCAACAATGGTGGCTACACGGATATCCATTGCCGAGAAATCATCAAACTGGATATTCTCTTTTGCCGGAACAGCAACTACATTACTGGCTGCATTACTGGCCTTGCTTTGGTTTAACTTCTCAACCTGGAAGTCGATCTCTGCATCTTCAATTTTATCAAACAAGAGCACAGCTTCGCCAATTTCGTGGCCACGTTTTAACAGGCTCACCGTACCTGAATCATCCCAATCATGACCGCCGTTTTGAAGCATCTTCATTAACTTTTCTGCTGTAAATGGCAAGAAAGGTTCAATCAGGATCTGAATATTGGCGGCGATTTGAAGTGCAATATTCAATATCGTTCTTACACGGTCTTCATCCGTTTTAATGAGTTTCCACGGCTCGGTTTCGGCCAGGTATTTATTTCCCAAACGGGCAACATTCATTACTTCTGATAAGGCCTCTCTAAAGCGATAATTTTCGATAGACGCAGAGATTTTAGCAGGATACCCAGCCAGTTCATCAATAACAGCCTGATCTACATCCGTAATTTCCATGCAGGTTGGTACCGAACCGCCAAAGTATTTATGTGTAAGTACCACAACCCTGTTCACGAAGTTACCGAGTATGGCCACCAATTCATTATTGTTTCTCGCCTGAAAATCTTTCCAGGTAAAATCGTTATCCTTGGTCTCGGGAGCGGTTGCGGTTAATACATAACGCAATACATCTTGTTTACCTTCAAATTCTCTTAAATATTCGTTCAGCCAAACTGCCCAGTTCTTAGAAGTCGATATTTTTTGTCCTTCTAAGTTTAAAAATTCGTTTGCCGGCACATTATCAGCCAGGGTATATTCGCCATGTGCCATTAACATTGCAGGGAAAATAATGCAGTGGAAAACGATGTTATCTTTACCGATAAAGTGAACCAGTTTGGTTTCGTCACTTTTCCAGTATTCTTCCCAACCACATTTATCGTTTTCGTAACTGCTGATGTAATATTCTTCGGCTTTAGGGTTCCAAACATCGAGCTTGGCATAGTTACAAAGCTCTTTGGTTGCAGAAATATATCCAATAGGAGCATCGAACCAAACATAAAGCACTTTACCTTCGGCATCGCGAAGCGGAACGCGAACACCCCAATCTAAATCTCTGGTCATGGCCCTAGGCTGTAAACCTGCATTTAACCAGCTTTGGCATTGGCCATACACATTTGGGCGCCATTCTTTATGGCTTTCGATATAAGTGCGTAAACGGTCTTCGTATTTATCTAGCGGCAGAAACCAGTTTTTAGTTTCCTTTAAAATTGGCTTATCGCCAGATAGGGTCGATTTTGGATTGATTAAATCGGTCGCATTAAGCGTAGAGCCACAGTTTTCGCACTGATCGCCGTAAGCATTTTCATTCCCGCATTTTGGGCAGGTACCGGTAATGTAACGATCGGCTAAAAATTGTTTTGCAGTGGCATCGTAATATTGCTCGGTAACCTCTTCGGTAAAAACACCTTTATCGTAAAGCGTTTCGAAGAAATCGGCAGCGGTTTGGTGATGGGTAAGCGATGAGGTACGGTGATAGATATCGAAAGATACGCCGAATTCTTTAAAAGAATCGCCAATAATCTTGTGGTACTTATCTACCACTTCCTGAGGCGTAATACCTTCTCTTTTGGCTTTTAAAGTAATGGGCACACCATTTTCGTCAGATCCACAGATGAACTTTACATCACGTTTATTCGACCTTAAATAACGGGCATAAATATCTGCAGGGATGTAAACACCAGCCAGGTGCCCAATATGAACTGGTCCATTGGTATATGGAAGCGCTGCAGTTACGGTATATCTTTTAATTTTACTATTATCCAAAACAATTTTTATTAATTTGGCAAAGATAAGTGTTTTGAAGATGATTAAGCAGCCCCCGTATTTAAAAAAAGGAGATAAGATTGCCCTCGTATGTCCGGCAAAGAAATTACCCAAACCTATAGACCATGCCATAGCGCGATTAGAAAGCTGGGGTTTAGAGGTTATTGTGGGCGAAAGTGTATACGCCAGTCATCACCAGTTTGCAGGAACTGATGCGTTAAGAACCAAAGATATTCAGCGTTTTTTAGACGATCCATCTATAAAAGCGATTATTTCGGGCCGTGGCGGTTATGGTACTATCAGGATTATTGATGACCTTGACTTTACAGAATTTAACAAGAACCCTAAATGGGTTGTAGGTTTCAGCGATATTACCGTACTATTGTCGCATTTGATTGCGCAATGTAATACCCAGTGCATGCACGCGCAAATGCCCTATACTTTTGACGAATCTACCACAGAAGCTTTAATTTCTTTACAGCAGGCTTTATTTGGCGAGAAACAGACCTATTCTTACCAAAGTGCCTTTGAAAATCGGGCAGGAGAGGCAACCGGGGTTTTGATTGGAGGCAATTTAACTTTGCTTACCATATTACAGGGCTCGGTTTCGGAAATGGATTTTACAGATAAAATTCTCTTTTTGGAAGATGTTGGCGAACAAGAATACGCTATAGACCGAATGTTGCGGATGCTGAAAAGGGCGGGTAAGCTAAAAGTCTTAAAGGGTTTGATTATTGGTGCCTTTAATGAGATTGAAGAAGAAAAGATTTCTTTCGGGCAAACGGCTGATGAGGTAATTTGGGATATTGTTAAGGACTATGATTTTCCAGTCTGCTTTAATTTTCCAACTGGACATATCGATAATAACCTCAGTATGGTTTTAGGTGCTGAGGTAAACTTAAAAGTAGAAACAAGGTAAGTATAGTGTGGATAAGAAATAGTTACTATATAAACAAGAAAGCCTGGCGAAGAATTTCTTCGCCAGGCTTTCTTGTTAAAGAACAAATCTAATTCTGAACAATCAATTTATTGTTTTGAACCTCATTAGCCGATATTGGCCAAATATAGCCTGCAGTATTAAATGGAATTGCAGGAGCAGTACCTTGAGATCCACTTTTCGCCACGAAGCCAGCACCCAACCTCATTACATCTGGAGATCTAAAACCTTCCCCAAGCAATTCGATTCTTCTTTCGGTTAGGATAGTGTTTTTCAAATTAGCAGGTAATAAATCGGTTGCTGGAAATACATACCCTGGATTGGATCTTTGTCTAACTGCAGTTAATAGTGCAATAGACCTTACAGGATCAGTTACCACAGTAGCTTCTGCTAAGTTTAATAAAACCTCAGCATATCTGATTACAGGAATATAATCGGTATACGGAGACGGTCTCTTAAATTTAGTTAAATAGGTATTTGCTCCAGAAACTGTAGTCAAGCTTTTTCTTGCATCGGTAGAAGCGGCAGCGAAAACAGGATTGGCCAAAATACCTGTAGGATTTAAGAAATATTCTTCATTACCGCCCGCTTGGTTTGGTGAAACATTGTAATAATAAGCCAATTGATTCTGTGTCCCCGGCGCATCTAAATCAGCCATAGGAAAAGACAATGCTGCTTCAGTAGCTGTAGCGTTACCTGTATAAGCACCACCAAATACAGTAGCAATATTAGCTTCTAACTGTAAGGGTGTACCTGTTGTTGCTTTAAACGGTGCTGCTGCGCTAACAATTTTGTTGGCTTCGGTAACTACTGCAGGTAAATTCCCCATCGCCAGGTATACTCTGGTTTTAAAGGCAATAGCAGTATTTCTGGAAGCCCTTATGGATGTTGCCGTTGTTGGTAAAGTTAATGCCAAGTCTGGCTCTGCCTCATTTAAATCTTTTAAAATTTGCGTATACACCTCGGCAACAGTACTTCTCTTTAAGTCGTTACCAGTCAGATCCTTTTCACCTTTAAGTCTTAAGGGTACACCCAGACTGGCACCGTTATCCGTAATATAGGGTTTTGCATATAATTGTAATGCGCTATAATAACTTAAAGCCCTCAAAAACTTGGCTTCTGCAATATATTGTTTCGCTACTGCCGGGGCAAGTAAAGATGCATTGGCATTTACGCCTTCAATAACCAGATTAGCCCTGTTTATTGCAGCGTAAATTGCGCCCCATAAATTAACAACCTCATTGGTATTCGAAGTTAAATTGAACCTCCAAGTATCTAAACCTGTTACCCCGTTGGGTTTATTTACCACAAAGTCCTCGCCACGGATATCGTTATAGATTAAATACCTTCCACCATAAAACTGGCCACTTTTTACACCTGCATATATTCCATTCACCTGCGACAAAATCCTATCCGGATTGGCAAATGCATCTTCAATTGGTAAAGCTGTATCTGGAGCTGTGGTTAAGAAATCCTTTTTACATGATGACGCGAAGAGCAAGGGAGCAGCTATAAAAAGATATTTTATTTTATTATTCATTTTAATTTTCATGATCTCTAATTTTAAAATCCAACATTAATACCAAAAGTAAATGTTCTACCTGATGGCACAGAGTTTCTATCTACGCCTGGCGCCAGGTTACCACTATTTCCGGTTGTAGTAGAGTTACCATTTACAGAAACCTCTGGATCAGGCCCTGGATAATCTGATATTATCCAAAGGTTGCTAGATTGCGCATATACCCTAACGTTTGAAATGCCATATTTACTTAAAAGTGTTTTTGGAAGCGTATAACCCAAAGCTAGATTTCTAACTTTTAAGAAATTACCAGAGAAAACATTCTGTGATTGTGCAAAAGCAGATCCATTTGAAGTATTATCACCATAAACAACACGGGGTATATCTGTAATCTGACCTGGTGTAGTCCATCTGTTTAAAACACCTGCTTCATTGTTCCAAAAACGTTGATCACGAAGACCAGCCAGTGATCCGTAGTAAATTTTGTTACCACCCGAGAATGTTAACCCTAAACTTAAATCAAAAGCTTTGTAACGGAAATTATTGTCCAAACCACCGAACCATTTTGGTATTGATTGTCCAGTTATTGTGGCATCTAATGCGGCATCAATTGCTGGGGCATTTTGGCCTGCATTCGGGCCATCAAGATACTGGTAACGGGCTGCGGTAGCACGCCCAAAACTGAACCTTAATTTTTGTCCAAACCTATTAACGAAAATACGCTCACCGGTTGCAGGGTCAACACCCGCAGTTTCCACAGTATAGATCGAACCGATAGGATAACCAACCCTCGTAATATTTGCAGTTTCTAAAGAGGTAGCGCCAAATAAATCTGCATTATTATTACCCAAAGCAGTAACCTCGTTTTTCAATGTACTGAAAGTAAAACTGGTTGTCCAACCGAAATCATCACCATCAAAATTCCTTGAATTTAATGTAAATTCAAGCCCCTTGTTATACATTTTACCAACATTGGTTGTGATTGCATTTCCCGGAACACCCTTTGAAGGTGCTTGAGGTGCGTTCTGAACCAGGTTATCGATATCATTGTGGTAATAATCTACATCTAATGAGAAACGTCCACTTAAAAATTCTAAGTTAATTCCAATATCGGCCTTTTTACTAGTCTCCCACCGTAAGTCAGGATTACCTGCTTGTGAAAAAGACAGTGCTGGTGAAGAACCGTATAAGCCTGGATTATATAAGAACAAGGCTGGGTAATTACCAATGTTGATATTTCCAACCTCTCCATAACTTCCATGTAATTTGATCCGTGTTAAGACTTTACTGATACCGAGGTCCTTATAGAAATTTTCTTCTGAAATGGCATAACCTGCTGATGCGCCACCGAAATTACCATATTTATTCCCGGCTGATAATCCGGAGTAACCATCACGTCTGAAAGATCCGGTTAAATAATATTTCTTTTTATAATCGTAATTGATACTACCAAAATAAGAGCGGAAAGCATTATCTCCCTGCACTAATCCAGCAGGAGTAATGGCACCAAAGGCTCCCTGAAAGACTTCAATGAAAGGATCAATTACCCCTTGTCTGGTTGCACCATAACCAAGAGATTTGGTATACTGGTCTTCAGCGCCAATAAATGCACCCAAAGTATGATCACCAAATACACCGTTATAGCTTAAGGTGTTAGACCAGTTCCATCTGCTATTTTTAACAAAATTACTGGTAGCACCACCGCCATAAGAAAACCCATCGCCCTGTAAACGGTTAATGAATGAGTTGTTATCGATTTTAAGATTATCTAAACCATAAGTGGTTTTAAAAGTTAAGCCTTTTACGATCTGGATTGAAGCATAAGCATTTGCGATGATACGGTCGCTTTCTGATGTATTTTTATCTTCGTGTACCAACACAGCTGCATTCGGATAATTTGATGCAATGGTATTTGCGCCTAAACCGACAGAGCCTGCTGGCGCATTTACATTATAAGAGCCGTCTTCGTTATATGCCGCTACGTTTGGAGGCAATACAATGGCCAACCTACCCAAGCCAACTGTTGAGAAAGCCTGCCCAGGCAAAGAACCTGTATTGGGCGCACGATTTAAAGTATTACTGTATGAAAAGTTTGTCCCAATGGTTACGTTTTTAAATAATTTATGATCAATATTTACACGGCCATTTTTCCTTTCAAAAGAGTTTCCGATGATAAAACCTTCTTGATTACTATATCCTAATGATACATAATATGAAGTTTTTTCATTTGCCCCAGAAAAATTTAAAGCATGGTTTTGAGATGTGGCTGTTCTATAAGCGTAATCATACCAATTGGTTTCTACTTGTGAACCATCCGATTTTGTTTGTAGAAAGAATGCTGGAGCCTGGCCATTATTTGTTCTTGATTCATTTTTGATCAGAACATATTCGGCGGCATTTAATAATGGTGTTAGGTTTTGGGCTTTTGTAGTTCCTACCCAACCTTCATAATTAATTTTAGTTACCCCTTGTTTACCCTTTTTAGTAGTAATCACTACAACGCCGTTGGCTGCCCTAGAACCATAGATTGCAGATGAAGCCGCATCTTTTAAGATATCGATTGATTCGATATCAGCAGGGTTGATGTCTCCCAATGCATTACCTGCAGCACTGTTAGCCGATTGATCGCCCGTAAATACGGGAATACCATCAACAATAATTAATGGGTAAGAACTTAAAGAGATAGAGTTAAAACCACGCACCCTGAAAACAGGAGGGTTATTTAAAACGCCGTTTGGCTGAATGATGTTTACACCTGCTGCTTTACCTGCTAATGCTTGTTCAAAACTCTGAACAGGTAAGTTTTTAAGCTTTTCTCCACTTACACTCGCTATTGACCCGGTAACATCTCTTTTTGATTGTGTGGTATAACCTGTTACTACGACATCAGATAATGTTTTAGAATCGCTTTTTAACTGTAGGTTAACCACATTACTACCGCCAATAGCTTTTGTTTGGCTTAAGAAACCAATATAAGAGAATTCTAGTGCGGTTACTCTGCCATTAACTCTAAGTGAATACCTGCCATCTGCACCAGTTGTGGTATGCAAATTTTACAATTTTATATTTGCATTATTCACTCAAAAATCAATATACCCTTAAAAAACAGATTAACTTCATTTAGTCAGTTAACCTTTTTTTGTAAAAAAATTAAAGAAATAATATTTGTTAATTGAATGATAAAATGTGCTATCGTAATTTACAACTGTTGTGGTTCTGTCAGTTGAAACTTCATTTTAACACATAAATCAGAAAAGGGTGATGAATCATCCCACATGACAGGGATTTTTGCTGCAATTCGATCGTAATTTATTGCAAAATTTGCAATAAACGGAAACACGAATGAATTCCGTAGAAGTTTTTTCATAAAAAATTTTAGTTTAGTTAATAATATTACCCAATATAAGACTTAAAACATTTCAATCAAAAACTTATACCCACAAAAAAAACTAAAGTCTATTAAAAAAACCAACAAAACATAGAAAAACAATATTAATTCCCCATGCAACACTCAACAAACCCCTTTATGAAAGATTACTTGACGTTCGATCAAAAAAAAGATACATCAGCTTAACTACTGCTTTGTCTCTTCCTGTTTAGTTAATTTAACTCACCCGAAAACAATCGCTTAGAAGAAATTACGGGTAGGCATGAAACCAAAAAGGCCCGGCTGTACCAACCTGGGTTTGCAGCCGGTGCAACAATTTGCGTCATTGAAGCCGCTTTTCTTTGATCACCTGGCTCATAAGCTGCAACTAAACTTGCATCAACTGGTAACTCTGCACGTCCTCCACCTGGCATAGATGGATGTTGTAGAAAGTACGACAAAGAATTTGATCCTTCTGTTTGCGTAAAAACAACTTTAAAGATATGCTCTGATGAATTATAAGGAGGAGCAAATATTGAATTATAATCAGCAGCTAATGCATACTTAGGACTTACGATCAGCTCATCTGCAAATTTCTTTGCATTAACATAATCTTTCTTAATGAGGTAAACTCTTGCCAGTAATCCTTTTGCAGCATCAGCAGAGGCATATTTACTATCTGTACTCACACCACCAGCATCAACACTTGCTTTTAAATCACTTAAAATCTGCGCATATACCTCATCAACAGATTTACGCGGAACTTTTACTACATCTCTATTGAAAACAACCGGTACGCCACCAAATAGGGTAACCAACTTATAGTAAGCATAAGCCCTTAAAAAATAAGCCTGAGTTAAAAGGCTCTTTTTAGTCGCATCAGGAACCGTAGTGGAGTTATTTAAAACCTCTAAAAGATCGTTTGCTCTTTGGATAACTACGTATGGGGCATTGAAATAACGTTGTGTTAAAACATTATTAGCTAAGATAGCATTATTATCAATCTCCCCATTCTGAAAGAAAGTAGCACGATAAGCAAGGTTATCGGCAGACAGATCTTCTACCGCATAACTTAGGTAAAAGTAACTTGTATTACCTTCTTGAAGGCCGTCATAAACGCCAGCTAACAATTTCTGAACATCAGCCGGGCCAACCGTTTCTGGCGACAATGAAGTTTTAGGATCGATATCCAATTGTTTTTCRCATGAAGACATTAAACCAATAATGGCTACAGCTATTAAAAATATTTTATTTTTCATTTTTGAGAATTATAAGCCAACATTAATACCGAACATAACTGTTTTAAACTGAGGGATAGCACCTTGATCAACCCCTGTATTAGCAATGGTAAAATCAGATGAAACCTCAGGATCAAATCCTTTATATTTAGTAAAGGTTAGTAAGTTTTGTCCAGAAACATAAACTCTTGCACTAGATAATTTTATCTTATTTAGGAAACTACTAGGCAAAGAATATCCTAATGTGATATTTTTCAATCGAATGTAACTTGCATCTTCTAAATACCTAGACGAACGCTGAGTATTATAAGTACCTCTTGCGCCACCAACAGCTCTTGGATATTCCGCCTCTGTGTTAGTTGGTGTCCATCTGCCGTCGAATACCTCTTGAGCTACATTTGTAGCAACTGCAGTAGCTGTTGCAGCTGCACCTAAACTTCCATTACCGCCTGTACCCTCTGCAGCTAGATTATACAGGTAGTTACCATATGAATACTGAAACATGATACCCAAATCGATTCCTTTGTATGATACAGTATTGTTTAAACCGCCATAAAATTTAGGAAGCGGACTTGCTAAAAACTGCCTGTCATCACCAGTAATAAATCCATCTTTATTAAGATCTTCATACATCATATCACCAGTTGCAGGATTAACCCCCAAAGCTTTGATTACGAAAAACGAACCTAATGGTTGGCCCACCATAGTACGCGTAACAAAGGATCCATCTACCGGTTGATTATTATATAATTCAGTTACCTTATTGTTATAGGTAGAGATATTAAATGAGGTACTCCACTTCACTTCCCCAACCAGGTTTTCACTATTGATATTGAAATCCCATCCTTTTCCAACCATCGAACCAATATTCTCTAAGATAGTCGGGAATCCAGTTGTAGATGGAATTGGCCTGTTCTGTAAAAGATCTTTTGTTTTTTTATGATAATAATCTGCACTAAGTGTTAATCTATTTTTAAATAAAGCCAAATCTAAACCTAAATCGAATTGTCTGGTCGATTCCCATTTAAGATCAGGACTCCCCAATGCATTTAAAGCAAAACCAGGCTGATCATCATAGTTAAATCCTGTTCCGAACAATTTTCTACTTGTAAAGTTTCCGATACCTTCCTGATTACCCGTTAAACCGTAGCTTGATCTTATTTTTAAATTAGAAATTGCAGTGATATCCTTCATGAAAGATTCTTCACTAACCACCCATCCACCAGAAACTGAAGGGAAATAGCCAATTCTTCCCTTAGTAGGGAATTTAGTCGAGCCATCTCTTCTGATCGATCCACCTAACAAGTATTTATTCTCCCACGCTAAATTTACACGACCTAAATAAGATTCTAATCTATAGTTGGTAAAAGAAGAAGTTCCACCTGTAATTTTCGCAGCAGAGGTTAAATAAGGTGTTTCGTTAGAAGGGAAATTCTGTCCATCTACGCGGTTGTTATCCCTGTTATTCCATTGAAATTCGTAAACTAAAGTTCCATCAACCGTTAATTTATTATCAATGAATTTTTTCAGGTAAGATAATGTTTGCGTAGTTAAATAATTTTGAGTTTGAACATATCCACTACTTGCGGCACCAATTGTTCCGTTACCAGCTAAAGAAGTAGAAGGATCAAAAGTTCTTTGATCTAGGTAAGTATAGTCAATACCAACTGAAGATTTAAACTTTAATTCTGGTAAGATTTTAACCTCAGCATATGTAGAGTTAAAAATATTACTCAATCCAACATAATTCTTAGATTCGAACATGTGTACAGGATTATTAAAATCATTACTTGCAAAGGTACCGTTTGCATTATAAACAGGTTGATCTGGGCGCGCAATTAAGGCTCTAGGGAAAGGAGAGAAGATACTATTATCAACAGGGGTTTCGGCACGATCAGATTTTGAAATGGCGATATTACTTCCGATTTTGATGAAATCGTTCACCTGGTGATCAACACTCAAGCGAATAGCATATCTTTTGAATGATCCGTTCAATAATTTAGAGTCCTGATTAAAATAATTTAATGACGTGTAAAATTGTGTTTTTGCATTACCACCCGAAGCCACCGAAAACTGCACATTCTGCACCAATGATTTATCTCGTTGAATTGCATCTAACCAGTTCACATCTGCTTCTGGATTATTTATTTGGGCTTGAGTAAACTTAGCAGGTAAATTTGAATTAACTAAAGCTTCATTATACATTTGACGATAAGAAGATGCACCTAAAAAATCCTTAGTCCCGGCAAAGGACTGGTAACCGTTATAGGCATTTAAATTGATGATCGATTTACCACTTGCTGATCCTTTTTTAGTTGTAATTAAAACAACGCCATTTGATCCCCTTGAACCATATATTGCTGCTGCCGATGCATCTTTTAATACTTCGATAGAGGCAATATCTTCGCTATTTAAATTGGCCAGCGGAGAAATGCCTGAACCAGCAGAGATAGGGGTTGTTCCACTATTTGAAGGCAGAATTACCCCATCTATTACATAAAGCGGATCATTACCCGCTAAAATAGAAGACCTACCACGAATATTTACTTGGATTGGGGAACCTGGACGACCTCCTCCCGAAGTTACCTGAACTCCAGCTAAACGACCTTGTAATGCCTGGGCAACACTAGGAACAGGTTGATTTTTAATGGCATCTCCGGATATTCTTGCAATGGAGTTGGTTATTGTTTTTGTACTTTGAGTACCATAACCTACAACAACAACCTCTTGTAGTGCTTTGGTATCATTTGCTAAGGCAACATTAATTACATTAGCGGAACCGATTAATTTGGTTACAGAAATAAAGCCAACAAAATTGAATTCTAATTCTTTTGAACCGTCAGCTTTAAGGGAATACTTTCCATTAGAATCTGTAACAGTACCCATCTGAGTGCCTTTTACTTTTACACTTACTCCAGGGATCGGCAAATTGTCCTCTGTAGAAGTAACTGTACCTGTTATTGTTCTATCTTGAGCCACTGCAGCAATTGCAATAAACATCAATAGAAACAAACTTTGTAGAAGTTTTTTCATGAAATTTAAGTTAGTAAATGATTAGTTTTAATTTAAAAAGCGCTAAGATAGCGCTGGATTGGAGAACTTTAACTAAAACCATAGTATATGACTTCTTAATGACATGATGCAACTTCGGAAAGTATGTCTCTTTAAAACTACTTATTAAGTTTAATTCTGCAATTAGCTATTCGCATATAAAATATTTTACAATTTCATAAAAACAAAATCTTTTAAATCAGAGCTAACAAACCCAAATTGATCGTGTAATTTTTCTAATAAAAGTCCACAAAAAAGTAATAGGAGTGATCTCATCCATCACTCCTATTACTTTTTTAATTATATTTAGAAAATTAGTCTTACTTATTAAAGCATTAATATACCCAAATAAATCTCTGTTTTATGCCCGGCTTTTGTGCAAAATCTATCCTTGCTTTTACAGAAAATACTGATGCGTAGCTCGTTCCTTTATAACTTGAAGGAATCCAATCAATATCGAATGCTTTCTCAGCAATAATTAAACGTTTGGTTACCGGAATCCCATCTGCCACGTAATGGGCCTCATAAGTAGCTTTTCCATTTTTATCGATATTGGTAATTAAATCTGCATCAAGCGTACCATCTGCATTTTTATTATCCTTTAAAATAACTCTTTTTAATTCGGTCCCCAGTAGAGAAATATATTGGTCGATTGAGGCAATTGGAACTGGAATGCTTGCCTTTTCTTTAATCACCGGATCTGTTGTACTCACTTCAACTTTTATGCGATTAATACTTACCGTATCTAAATATATAAGTTTTTTAAGATCATAATTATACCGTAAGAATACTTTACCATCATTGTTAAAAGCATACCAATTACCCGTTCTTGAATTATCCTTATAAATACCCCTTAAAAAAACTTTATCCTCATCTTTTACGATGGAATAAACTCCATCAAGCTTCTTTGAGTCATTCATCGCGTATACAACTTTAGTTTGATCTGATAACGATGACGTTTTTTGTTCTTGGGCTTGACATAATTGTAATGTTACAAAAACGGCAAGAGTTGATAAATAAATTTTCATTTTAGAGCTGATTAGTTAAGTGTTTTAAATATACAAATTAATTAACAAAAAAAATGTCCTTTGAACTCATTCAAAGGACATTAAAACTAATTAATCTGAGTGTTTATCTAGCAGATTTATACTTTACAATTAGTGTATAAGTTCTTTTTGTTGCAGTTTGATTCCAATCGAAGTTAAGCGTAAATGTTTTAGTTGCCGGATCGTACTTGTTTATAGAACCAGGTATGTTAGCCAACGTAGCGTTTCCTAGTGCTTTCATGGTTACCAAATTAGTAGCAGGGTCAATTGTTGCCTGTAGGTTGTCGATACCACCAACACCAGAGGCATTACCAGCCCATTTTAAGTTCCCTATTTGCACCGTATTAGCGCCAACTGTAGTAAATGTTACATCTGCATTCGCTGCTGTACTACCATTTAAACCATCGTTAACTGTTGGTGTAGTTGGATTGCTATAACGTTGCACAAAACTACCAGCTTGCATGGCATAAACACCATCCCAAATATTCTTTGCACTAACATTCAATAAAATAGTACCAAAATTTCCGCTGATAATTCCCGAAGAGGCAGAGGTAATCGTTAATGGCAATACCTCAGAAACTGCGAAGTTAAAAGTTGAAGGTTTTAATAAAACATTGAATGTTGCCTTATTAGTACCGGCTTTAATTACAACCTCGGTTGCAGAAAGTGTATAACTCACTGGCTGAAGTAATTCGTAATGATTACCTGTTGCCGTGTTATATTCAGTAATTTTTGAGGTAGCACCTACAGCTATTTTAACAGTTATATCTTGAGGAGCTGTTGCTTCGGGCCCAGAATAACTTACTGTAATCGGCAAACTTGGCAATGATGTCGATTCGTAAGAAAACGAATACAATGGTGATGGTGTCCCGTTTGTTACAATCTGTGCCGGATTAGCAAATTCAATTACGTTATGTCCTTTAGCAGGATCTAAGACCAAAGAGTCATCTTTTAAGCAAGAAGTAAGCGACGTTACCGCAAGAAAAAGGGCTAATGATTTATAAATATATTTTTTCATGATTTCTATAATATTAATTTAAATCCCAGAATATTCTTGATCCAAATAAAGTAACTCCGCCAGGAACATTAGCTGGATTTAAGTTATATTCTTGTTGTGGGTACAAAATTCTTCCCAATAACTTATCAGATCTTGTTGAAGTTGATTGTTTAGAGGCAAAAGTTAGGCGGCCATCAGCAGAACCCTCCACAATTTTAGGATATCCTGTTCTTTTAAATTCATTGAACGCTTCATCACAATGAATTACATTCATTGCAATGTATTTCTGGGTTATAATTGCTTCAATTTGAGCTGGTAAAGTTCCAGTAACAGGGTAATTTACTAAAGGGTTAGTAGGGTTTTCTGTAGTCTGGTAAGCAGCTGATTCCGAGACATAATCCCATCCAGCAATTGCAGCACCTGTTTGATCTGAATAAATGTATTTGAATGATGCCTTAATACCTTCGTCGAATGCTGTTTTCGCACTCCCGGTTAAATATCCTCTGGCAAATGCTTCTGCCTGAAGAAAGCGGCTTTCTGCGGCAAGCATTAGTGGCTGTCCTTGAGACGGACCTTTAGCAACCCCGATATAAGGCGTGTTTGCATCAGTTCCGGTAAACCAAGATGTTGATCCTGATGGCGGTACAATAGTAGAGCCTACGTTTTCTTCACCTAGCCTGTTTGTTGCCGTGCCTGGGAATCCTCTATACATAGCATAACCTCTACCTTGATCTGAAATTTTAGTGCCATTATAGAAAGTAAATATCCATTGAGTCGGAATAGCCTGACTTTGTGATCTAGCGTTGTCACTTCCAAAGGCCAACGAATTATACAATGGATTTTGTCTGTTTGCTTCTTTAACATATCCTGGGTTTACAAGTGCATCGGTTGCTAAGAAACCAACAGTTGTGTTCAATGCAGCGAATTCAGTTGTTGCATAAGAAGCTTGAGCAGGAACACCCGCCATTTTTATTAGCAAACGCAATTTAATTGTATTCGCAAACCTTTTCCAAAGGTTCATATCACCTTTAAATAGCGGGTCTGTACTTGCAACAACGGCATTGGCAACGTTTCCAGCCTGGCCATCGTTTATTAACTTAATACCAATTGTTAATTGAGAAACCAAATCCTTGTAGATATCCTCAGCTTTATCATATTTTGGAGTAAGAATGGCACTTCCCTTTAATGCTTCTGAATAGGGAACATCATTGTACTGATCAACCAATTTAGAGAACATGAAAGCTTTCATTATTCTAGCAATAGCTGTAGAATATGCTAATGACGGTGTTGTAGCTGTATTATCAATTACGTATTGATAATCAGTTCCGTTGTCATAAACAGATGTAAACAGATTGGTAAAATTACTTGCTGTATATGCATAGGTTACGCCTGCGCCATAACCTCCGACGCCGTAAATATTAGCCGCAAATCCTCCTGGAAAATAGTAGGCACTATTGTAGGCCTGAGAGATAGATGCTGAACCCACAATTGCTTGTGGTAATACCAACGCAGGCGTCGAGCTAGTGGAGCTATTTGTGTTGGTGTTTATATCCAGATACTTTTTGCAGGAAGAAAAGCCCAATGCTAAAGCAACTATGAATAAACCGTTATATATCTTTTTCATATGTATATGTATTAAAAAGTTAATGATAATGTAGCTCCATAAAAACGAGCTGGTGGCGTTTGACCAAGAGAGGTGATACCAATACCATTGTTATCAGAACCAGCAGCACTGTATTCAGGGTCTGTATAGATATTTGTTTTTGGTGTCCATATAAATAAGTTTCTACCTTGAACACTTACACGGGCTGCTTTAACATATTTCAAATTGCCTAAAACCGACTTAGGAATATCATAAGATAATGATAATTCTCTTAACTTCCAGAAAGCAGCTGAATAAGTATAATTTGTTGCAACACCTGTATTAGTTGGTCCGTTCGTCCAAAAATCGACACCACCTGTTCTGGTCGTAATATTGGTATTCTCTACATACGTATTCGTAGCAGGGTCTAAGTAAGAAGAGTTTGGAATCACAAAACGCTCACGGTTAAAATAGGTTGTTCTGATACCTGCTCCGGAAAAATCAAAACTTCCAGAGTTTTGCGCCATTACGAAACCGCCACGGTACTCAAATAATCCAGCTAAGCGGAATCCTTTGAAAGAAACTGCGGCATCAAGTCCTAAACGGTGTTTAGGTTCAGTGTTTCCTAAAACAGTTGTACCAGTAGTAACGCTCGGAAAACCTGTAATTTTATCAACAATAATTCTTCCCTGAGGATCTCTGTTGTAATCAGTTCCTTTTAATACAGGGAATGCTTCACCTTCAACAGCCCAAACACCTAGTGTAGTTGTTCCCGATAAACCTAACTGAGGAAGGCCGTTGCTAATTGAGACCACTTTGTTATCGTTATATGTATAGTTAGCACCCACAGTAACTTCTAATCCGTTACTTGTATTTCTGTAAGGAACCAAGCGAAGGTTTGTTTCAATACCTTTGTTACTTACTTCACCAGTATTGGTTAAGAAAGATGAAAAACCTGTTGAGTTAGCTACGTTAACG
>NZ_JBFTRT010000128.1:0-10333 GCF_056399685.1 Pedobacter sp. 01N416 | reverse complement strand
ACATTTATCCTGGCGGAATATTTCTTATTATAGGTAAACAATGACAATGGTTTATCATTCTGATAGCCGGCGGCCAGGTTAAATCTGGAGGAACCCGAGCCCCCGCTTACCGACAGGTTATGATTCTGTGAAAATGTTGGTTTATACACCTCTCTCTGCCAATTGGTATCGTATTTTGGCGTATTGTCCGGATTAAACAAGTCCGGTTCCAGTTGCCCAAAGTTTGGATAAGGAACCCCTGAATTTGCATAGGCCTGTTTCTCCATTGCCTGGTACTGGGCTGAGTTCAAAACTGGGATTTCCCTTTGCAAGCTATTGAAACCGCCTACACCATTGTAGCTCAAAATGGTGGGCATATTATAATTACCCTGTTTTGTGGTAATGATAATTACACCACCTGAACCACGTGCGCCATAAATTGCAGATGCCGACGCATCTTTAAGTACATCAATCTTATCTATATCATTTGGATTTATCGCACTGTAATCAGCCCCGATAACCCCGTCAATAACAAACAGGGGATTATTGGATGCATTAATGGAATTGAAGCCCCTGATATTGATCCTGTAATCACCGACTTTGCCGGAATTCTGGGTAATGTTTAAGCCGGGTACCTGCCCCTGCAATGCACCAAGCGCATCGGGTGAGGATCTTTCCGTGATTGTTTTACCACTGATTGAACCAATGGAGCCTGTAACATCCACTTTACGCTGTGTTCCGTAACCCACAACCAGAACGTCTTTCAAAGACGAAGACTCCTTTAACACTATGGCCGGGGAGAAATCCTTGGAAGCGGTATTTACCTCCGTTGACTCATAGCCAACATAACTAATGGTTAAAACAGTTTTTCCGGCCGGAAGTTTAATTGCAAAGGCACCGTCTTTATCGGTTAAGGTACCAATGCTCGTCCCCTTTACTTTTACCGATGCGGATACCATGGGCGTTCCCTGTGAATCCTTTACAGATCCTGAAATGGCTTGCTGGGCAAGAGCCTGCTGAATGCCTCCTAAAAGACAAAGCAATACAACAACAAGGCCCCTAAGGGTCCCCAGTCTTTTTTGTGTATTGTATTTTAGCGAAAATAGTCTCATAAAATTGGTGAAATTGGTTTATAATTGGTTAAGTTATAATGTCAGTTTTCTCTATCAGGAGTCAGGGTGGATGCCTTAGACAAATTCCCGGCCCGGGAAATCCAATGGACTGATAGATGTTAATGATATTACCAGACATGACATACTCAGGAAGGTAACAATTAACTTGGTTGGTAAGGTTATTTGAATTCATCTGATGATTAGTAGTAATGTATGTACATATTAAACAAAAAAACAAAACAGGCCACCAAATTCTATTCCCCGCGATAGAAAACTAATATTAAATCAGTAATATAAATGCTGGTAAAATTTTATGTCCTATAACAAGGTAGGTATAATATGAATTATGTACAAACATATATGATTTTATTTTTATACATTTATCTGAATGAAGTACTCACTTGACCATAAAAGCCTTATTCCATTGCATGCTCAAGCAGAGATGCTTTTGAGAAAATTAATCCAGGCCCAAGAATATCAAAATGGGAAGACTCTTCCCAGTGAGGTTGAATTAGCAAAACGATTAGCTATATCGCGTACCACATTGAGGCTGGCGATTAACAAATTAGTTTTCGAAGGACTTTTAGTCCGTAAAAAAAGATTTGGAACTAAAGTTGCAAGCCAACCAGTTAGTTCCCGATCCAATAACTGGTTAAGTTTTTCACAGGAAATGAAATTGAGGGGGCTTCCCATAAATAGTTTCGAACTTCATGTTACCTGGGTGTACCCGGATGAAACCCTTGCAAATTTTTTTGAGATAAAAACTGACCGCAAAATATTGAAATTGGAAAGGGTTAGAGGAAAACTGCATGAGCCCTTTGTTTATTTTGTTTCTTATTTTCATCCGCGTGTGGGATTAACAGGCGAAGAGGATTTTAAACGTCCCCTGTACGAAATATTAGAAGATGACTACTCTGTAGTTGCTACCCTATCTAAAGAAGAAATAACCGCTATAGCTGCCGATGAATTTATTGCCGATAAACTTAAAATGAAAATTGGCAGTCCGGTACTGTCCAGAAAACGAACCGTGTTTGATCAGGCGGAGAGACAAATTGAATATAACCTTGGGTTTTACAAAGGGGACAGTTTTGTCTATACCAACGAAAGTTCAAGATAAATACACACCACGACAACTATAATGGGACTTTTGCTTCATTCTTTTTCACCTGAAGTGATGAAGAACCGCTTCTACTGAAATACACAAACTAAGGAAAGGAATATCTTATTAGTTCTTAATTTTGAAGTTTGTTGCTTACGAAAAATTATTTAAAAAAGTACGATATCCCTAACGGGATACCGTACGATTGGGGTCAGTGGCGGTGCGTAATTCGAACCATTTTGTGGACGAATTGATTGAAATTAGCGGTTTTTCTAAAATTTTAGAAGAATAATTAATCCCAGAGTTTGCCAATATTATCTTGCCTTGAAATTAGCCGCATACTAATTTACAGGAGTAATCTTGGCGGCTTTTGTTGCTACTGGAGCAACTTTCGAGGTTGGGGCATATTTGATGGCAGGGGCAATTTTTGTATCCTTTTTATCTACTGCTTTATTGATCTGTTTATCAGTACTGCTTTTACCAACTGTATCTGCCTTTGGCTTTATGGTTTCTTTCTGCACAGTTGCTTTTTGTGCTTTAAGGCCAGTTACAATGAACAAGGCACTTAAGAGGGGCATGATCTTTTTCATAATCTCCTGTTTTTATCAGGTAAACTTATTTGTTCTGGTTCTTAGGCTTGATTACGGCTTTATTTGAATCGGGAACTGTCGCGGGGATAGTATCTGGGCGTTTTTTATTTTTCTTTTTAAATAAGTTATTCAGTTTTTCACTGACTTTGTTTATTGCTTTGTCGGTAACATTGTCCGCCGTTTTATTTACAGCCTGATCTACAACTTTATCGGTTGATCGGTCAACGGAGTTTGTCGCCGCGACTTTTGCTTTTTCTTTGAGTTTACTCAATACCTGTGCTTGTGCTATCCCTCCTATACCAAGGGTAAGGAAAAAGATAAAAATTACTTTCTTCATGGTTTTACTTTTTTAGTAAAAGTAGCTTGAGTATAGATGCAGGTCAATCATTAAAAAAGATGATTTTTTGATCAAACGGGATCGATACCCCTATCTGTGAACCACTTACAATAATCTATACCATACTCGCCACCATAATTAATACATATTTCAGTACGTGCTTTGATGTTTTCGTGAGCAGTAAATACCATTTGTCTTTCTTCCTTATTGAGCATATATACAGCATTGGGAAACTGCTTGTGGTTATACATGGATCCAAACCCCATGGTTAACGACAATGTTTTTTCTTCTTTATTGAAATAAAAGCTATAATCTATAAGGGACGTAGCACATAAGGCAGAAAATTCTTTGGCAGGGATAATAATAACAGGACAAATTTCTATAATTTCTCCTTCTAAAATGTTTGCATTGCAAAAAACACCTCTGCCCTTTCCCTTTATCGTTTTTAAATACAACTGTTTCTTCATTATTCATCCGAATTGGGAAAATATACCTCGCTTCTATCATTCGGCTTACCGTTATAGTTAATAGTTACCTCATCTCCTGCTTCAATGGTTTGACAGGCATAAAGGTTAATCGTATTTCTCTTTCTCGAAAAGGTGTAAAAGGCATTTGCTTTGGCTGAATGATTGTAGAACGAAGCATGACCAAAACTAAATGCCACCTGCTTTTCGGGCTCGCTCAACAAAAAGTAATAATGAAAAAGTTTGGTAAACCGTAAGATTTCCTTTTCATCGTTCGATAAAAAAACAACAGGAGCCCGCTCTATAAGGCTCCCTTTCGTTATTCTATTTTTAGCAAATACGCCACGCCCATGAAGCGGACTTTCTTTTACTTCGATGTGCGGGGGCTGATAATTATTTTTATTGAACAGCATTATTTTCCCTTGTGCAATATCTTTGCATCTTTGATTGCTCTTTCCGCAGCTGCTTTAGGCATAACTTCCTTTTTAGGGTCAATTTGAGGAGCAATTTTTGCATCTTTAATTGCTCTTTCCTTCGCTTCCAATTTGGGGTCGGTTCGTAAGGACTTATGATCCTTTGATGAGACAGAGGTAGCGGTGGTTTGACTACAACCCGGATTTACCGTTTCTTTTTTAATCACGGTGGTTTGAGCTTTAACTGCTGTTATAAACAGCAATGAGCCTAAGATGGACATAATTCTTTTCATATTTTATATATTTATGGTGTTTCGCAAATTTGCCATTTCTTACTTTGCACGCTTGATTCTCCTCCAGCAAAAGCAATTCCACTTGCACCAGTATTTATCCCAGATCCAAGTCCGAAACTCACCACATTCCCAGTGCTTTTAGGCCCTTGGCTAACAAATTGTTTATCTACCTTTTTATTGGAGAACAGCATAAAAGTGGCAGGCGCACAAATACAAATTTCAGTTTGCCAGTCTTTGAGTGCCGAAGCAAAAAAAGGCGTTTCATAATAATAAGCCATCGAACATCCCAATACCGAAATGGTATATGCCGAACCTTTCCAGTGATAATCTTTCGATACTTTAAGTCCTCTCGAATCAAACGGAAACGTACCGGGGATACTAAACCTATCAATTGTTATAGCTGCATCTGAGTAGCCGCCCCATGGTCCTTGAGCATCGGCTACGGTTTTAATTGTATTGGTATATGCGCCATTATTCGATCCATAAAAATAATGGTTACATGACCCAATTCCGCTTTTTAGTGGATCAAAAAGTGGAGTAGCCGTGGCATTCTCATCCACACAAATAGTTGGATTAGGATCAACCGGCTTGCTTATTATAGGTGGGTTTGTTGGGTTTGAAGTAGATCCTCCAGGAGTATATGGCGCTACAGGTTTAGCTTTTTCATATTGAAACGTAAGGAACTCCCCAAATTGGATTTTCTTCCTTACATCATCTGGAAACACATCCCTAATCTTCTGCTGGTACAACGGTTCGTCTATTTTCGCCTCCGTCCAGATCTTTTTAACAAAGGAATAATGGGTTTTAGCAATCTGAGCTACTTTAGCCTGCTTTTCATCCATTGTTTTCAGGCTGCTTACACTTTTAATATCTTCCTGATAAGCTTTATACATTTCTGGATTGGCTTCCATGCGTTCCTTTAGCTTATCAATAACAGGTTGCATTACTGAGGTAAGTTGTTTTAAAACTTCATCATGTTTGCTTGTTGAGGCTACATTTAGCTCCTTTATGGGTTGTATAAAAATTTTCGAGTCTTCGATACGACTCCGAATTTGTGCTTTTGCTACCATCGTTCCTACAATGAATAGCGATAAAATAAATATCCTTTTCATAGTTAATTTTTTTATAGCATAAAAGTAGTTTGAGTGGCAAAGGGTATCAATCGTTAAAAAAGATGATTTTTATAACATATCCCTTACGGCATCAAAATCAAAGTTTTCGGTAAAATTTTCTACCAAACTTTTTCCGAGAGGGGTTTTTACATATCTGTAGGTTAATTCTATGATATATGGTTTTGCTGGATTTTTTTCTGCGCCTTTAAAATAGTCGGGATTGTATTTATAAAGTGTTGTACCGCCTTTACCATCCCAAAAGCCACTAAAAGTAAATGATCCGTTTTTTTGGGCATCGGCTTTGGTATCGGCATTAGGGGTCTCTATCCATACCTCATCATTGGGGCTTGAGCCATAAGTCCTTTTCCACGAAAAGTTTTCTGCTTTAGGATTAACTACAGCAGGTTGTGCCAACCAAGCAGCMGTATTTTCTTTCAGTGCCTTTTGCACAATGGCCTTTTTTGTTTCCATTTTTTGTTCCCAATCGGGATATTTTGCTTTTTTTACCACCAAATTGCGTTTGCCGTTTTCATACAACTGGGGGTGTTTTTGTGGGTCTTTCATCATACCAGCGGACTCGTTTTCAATCTCTTTTATTTTGTCGGTGATTAAAAGCCTTTCTCTTTCGTAATAAACCAACAGGGCTTCGAGGTATTCTTTACGGGTAGCGGGTATAAATACTAAAGCACCGGGTTTTGTGCAATACCAATGCCGGGTCATATATACGCTACGACTACCCTCTTTTACTGTGGCTTCGGGAATATCCTGATAATACCCTTTGCCGTTATTGACATCTTTAGATGCATCCATTTTAATAAAATTGTGCAGGGCGATAAACTGTCCATTGTATTTTTTGAGTGTTTCGTAATAGTAAGACTCATCTGAAAAAGAAAAAGCTGATTCTATCACTGTATAACGATTAACATAAGCCCTAAAAACATTAGCATATTCACTGTTAACCATCATTTTGTTTTTGACACAGATGTACTCGTAGCAGCCCATATTAAGATCGTAGCTTGCCAATGGATATTTACCTGCTATTATTGCTGGGGCATTGCCCGAAAAAGCAGTTTTGAGTACACAGCCTTTAAGGTTGTAATTGACACGACTTTGTTTTTCGAGTGTCTCAATTTTTGTGATTATGGCATTGGCGGTAGCTTTATTGGCAGCTGTACCCAATTCATCCAGCCAGTGTAACTTTTGCTGTGGCCATTCACAATGGGCAGCATCTATCTGTTTACCTGGAAGGTTTTCCAGATCTTTTGACGATTGGCAATCTTGTGCATATACTTGTTGGACTAACCCAAAGAATGCAACAACTAAAATAGCAATGATCAATATATATACTTGTTTCATGGATTGAATTTGTTTTTAGATTTTAATCCAGCATTTTTCTTAGCGCAGCTAAATCAAAATGCTGCTCCCAATTATTGAACAACCTTGAAGAGTAGCCATAATCTTTAGTGATCTCATATCGAAACTGTACTTCTATCAACAAAGGTTTTGCAGCCTGCCCGTTATTGGAAACAAAATAAGCTGGATTTAAAACATACAGGGCACATTTATACTCTCCTTCTGCATCATAAAACCTACCCAAAGCTTCCAAGATTTTATTTGCATCTTTTACCAATCTATCCTGATCTACCACTGCCGGTTTTTGTAACCATTCTGGTTTTTGTTTGGCAAGCAGGTCATTCACTATTGCTTTTTTTGCTTCATATATCTTAGGGTAAGCAAGCTTGTCTGCTTCCAAAGCGGCCAATGTTCTTTTTGCAGACTCAGCAGTATTATTTACTATATTTTTAATTTTCTCTGCGTTGTCATATTCAAAATTGGCTTTCTCTATTTCAAAATATTCCAGCATATCCAACAGGTATTGCTTGCGGCTAACGGGTATGAGTAAAGGCACTCCCGGTTTGGTGAGGAAATAACGACGATCTATAAATTGATACGAATTAGGCCCGTGAGTATCATATCTGCCACCCATTTCCCAGTGCTCAACATAGCCGTTACCATTGTTGAGTTTTAAGAAATCGGTATGAAAATCTTTATAGGCATCAGAGCGGGCAACCATAAAGGTTGATTCTGAAATATATTGTGATAAACGGCTGGGATTGTTGCTTTTGTCTTTTTCAAAGTTGGGACCTACTTTTGCTTCTATAGGAATTTGGTACATCGCATTTCCATTATTAATATTAAACTCGCCTGTGCCTACAGCATGTACGCCTCCGGGCATTATAGAGGGATTGAAGGCAACCCTGAAAGCCGTTCTGTATTCATCTACTATTTTGCTGGCGTGTTGGTTAACATTGCAGACAAAAGCATATACGCCCATACTGTACTCATAGCTGGCATAAACATTTTTGCTGTAATTACTGCTGCCCCACCTGGTAAAACTTACTCTGGCGGCACCTCCCGTCAATTTAAAATTATTACGGCTTGCTTCCTCCAGTTTTTCTACGGCAATGAGGTTTTTCATCATTGTAGTTTTTTCGGCGGGTGTGCCTTTTAAACTAAAGCCATATTTTGTATTGTTATGGTCGGTATAAATACCAGGCATAGCGTCAACATCTGCACGTGAACCACAGGGCGTTAATGGGTCAGCTATTTTTTTTATTCCTTGCGAAAAAGCTGCTGTATTTACAAGCACAACGGCTAAGAGTGTCAAAAACTGTTTCATGGTTTATCGTTTTAATTTTTTTAGCAAAATGCCGTGGCCGTTTAATGGAACTGCGATGGCTGATTAAAATTCTAGACAAATTGGGACAGTTAAATTCCTATCTCAAACAAGCTATTTCAAAAAATCGCTACCAAACCCTGGTATGGATGACCCGGCGGCCTTAAAACCACCGCTCACACTTATTTCAACATCAACTAAATTAACACCTGCACTGCCTCCCATAGGGCCACTCATCTCTGCTGAAACTGATTCTTTAACGATCAAATCAACCGGGTTCATATTCCCATCAAACTTGATGGTGGTTCCTATTTCTGCACCTATTTTTCCACCCAGTTTTTTGGTGATCTCAAATTCTTTTTCTTTTCCTGCTTTTACAGTAATGCTGTGCCCAGTAGTTTGCCAGGTTACAGGATCAACACTTCGATCGTACCTAAATGAACCTTCTTTAAAATCTGCATAAACCGACCAGCCTTCGCAATTCATTTTTCCACCGGTTACCATGAGGTCTATCCCAAAATCCACTTCGCAGTGTTCTCTTTCCCAATCGTGTATTTTGCCTCTGTAATTGTTGGCTTTCATATAATCGCCACAGGGTTTTGATAGCCCCCCGTCCACATGCATAGGGAAAAGCGGATAAGCAAGCTTATACAAGTCTTTCAAATAGCCCACATAAAATGCGTAGTTAACGGCCGTAGGGTCTTGCATGGATTGCATCACGATGGTATTCCAAAAAAGATGCTCTTGCAAACGCTGGTTCAACAGATCTTCCATTTTATGGATATATTGCATATTGATTACGGCAATCTTTTCCAACCATTTATTTTGTCGTGCTGTTTTCAGTTCACAGAGTTGTTTTTCAATGGCTACTGCCCTTGCATTTGCTGCATCCTGGCCTTCGCCGTCTTTCAGTTTGCTGTTTTCGTTTACCAAAGCATTTATCTTATCATCAAAATCGGTTTTCAATGCCTGTTTCAGTTCATTCACGCTTGCTAACCTGTTTGCTGTTTCAGTTTTCATTCGGCTATAATATGATTTGCTGAATTGCGGATTGTCTATGCTGGACAGCATAACGGCTCCCTGAGCCATGAAAGGATTACTGAACGATGCTTTGATATCCTGCACAGATTTTGAATAGCCAGGCTTGCCCGCATTAGCCATCACCTGCTGCATTTGTGCCATCATTTTAGCCTGGTTTCCCTGTACTTGGTTCTCATATTTTTTGTTGAGTTCCTTTTGCGTTTTATAAGTTGCGTTAATAGTAGCATCAAAGTCCCTGAAATAGGCTTCCACTTCACCATCCCGTGCTACTGCTTCTTCATACGATGCCGGTATTGACGGTACAATAAAGCGTTTGGTAACACTATGGTTTTTATAAAATTGTTTAAAACGTTTTCTGATATGCGCCGAAATGTCTTTTTGAGGTGCTACCTGGTTCAGCAGATTAATATTTTCGGTAGTAGCAGCGCCATGGGCAATGGATTTTTCAAGATACCCACCACAAAGTGCTTTATCTCCCTGTTTTTGTGCAATGAGTGCCATCGAACGATACGCTTCCGTTTTGGTCGAATCTTTTGCAATGGCTGATAAAAACAACGGTTTCGCCTTGTCAACATAACCCAAACTCAGATAAGCCTGACCTATATTGTTAAGCAAGGTGCCGCTTTGAGGCACAAATTTTTGCGTATATAAAAGCAGCGGTAAAGATTTATGTGCATATCCCGAAAGGGTAAGCAATGCGCCCAGATTATTGATGGAAACATAATCGTCTGGATTGGTGATACAGGCATTAATAAGCAGGTACAATGCTTTGTCCAATTCATTATGCGACCAAAACACCATTGCATATTTTCCGGTTTCAGCGCCCTTATCCAATAATTTTTGTACCGCTTTTACATGATCGGGTTTCATCGCAGTTTCTGTTTGCGAAAAAATCGGTTTGAGGTAAGCTATAAGTTTCCCTTTATCAGTGGGTGTGGCCGGTATAGCCAGTGTAGAAAGTTTTTCGGGAATTTTGTTCGGGTCACCCATTTGCATCAATGCTGTTCCAGTACCACCTTGCTGCATATTTTTTTGGGCAGTTTTCATTGTTTTTTCAAGTCCCATTTTCTCTAGCATGGCTCGCTGCTCTGGGGTCATATTTTTTTTCAGCTCCTCCATTTTTTTCATAGCATCTTCCGTGCTTTGCTTTTGTTGTGCTATTGCCAATAAGGGCAGCATCAATAGGATTATCAATATATTTTTCATTGCCTCATTC
>NZ_JBFTRT010000127.1:0-22722 GCF_056399685.1 Pedobacter sp. 01N416 | reverse complement strand
ACTTTCTCACTTGTCCGTCACCTCTTACCACCCACTTATAACTGGTTAATTCTTCCAGCCCCATTGGTCCGCGGGCATGGAGTTTTTGTGTGCTGATACCAATTTCAGCGCCAAGGCCAAACTGTGCACCATCCGTAAATCCGGTAGAGGCATTGGCATAAACCGCAGCGGCATCTACTTCGTTTAAAAATTGGGCAATATTAGCGGCATCTTCAGAAATAATGGCTTCGCTATGTTTAGAGCTATAATCGGCAATGTGGTTCAAAGCTTCAGCTAAATCAGCCACTACTTTAACAGCTAGCTTTAAAGATAAGAACTCTGTACCAAAATGTTCAGGTTTAGCCTGATTTAACAATTGCTCAGGATAAGAAGCTTTTAATAGCTCAAAACTTTTTTCATCAGCATATAACTCAACATCGCCATCAGCTAGGGGAGATAAAAGCGCAGCCAAATCATTAAGCCGATTTTGATTAACTAATACACAGTCAAGCGAATTACAAACACTTACCCTTCTGGTTTTTGCATTAAAAATAATTGCTTTGCCTTTCTCTAGATCGCCCGTCTCGTCAAAATAAGTATGTACAATCCCAGCTCCGGTTTCAATAACGGGGATTTTACTGTTTTCGCGAACGTAATTAATTAACGATTGACTTCCTCTTGGAATCAGCACATCTACAAAACCTCTTGCATTCAATAAAGCTTCGGTTGCAGCTCTTTCGGCTGGCAATAGGGTTAAAACATTTCGATTGATTTTATGCTTATCCAAAACCTCGTGTATCACCTTTGCAATAGCCAGATTCGAAAATTCAGCATCACTGCCTCCTTTAAGCACAGCAACGTTTCCGGTTTTAAAACAGAGTGAAAATACATCAGCAGTAACATTTGGGCGCGCTTCGTAAATCACACCTACAACACCTAAAGGCACACTAACTTTTTGTATATGAAGCTGATTTTCCAGCGTTTTATCTGAGAGAATTTTACCCAACGGACTGCTTAAGCCAGCAACATTTTTAAGATCATTCGCAATGTCAGCAATACGTGCTGCACTCAACTTCAGTCTGTCGTATTTTGGATCTTCGATGGGCATTTTTGCCAAATCTTTTACATTTTCAGCAAGAATTAATTCAGTATTGGCCACTAAAGCCGCAGCCAGATCTGTTAGAACTGCATCTGTTGTTTCTTTGCTCAGGCTAACCAAGGTACGACTTGCCTGCCTTACTTTTTCGAAGTATTGTTTGTAATCCATTTTGTCCTTTTTCTACCACAGAGGCCACCGAGTTTTACACAGAGGAAAAAGAGAGAATTTGCTTAACTCTGTGTCTCTCCGTGATTTTCTCTGTGCCCTTTGTGGTTAAACCTTTAAATAGCCGAGTAAAAATAATCGTAATGTACCAGCGCTTTTTGTTTCTTCTGTCCGATACGTTCTCTGGCTTTATCTGATCCATATTCTGCTATCCCGAGCCCTATGAGATTGTTTTTTTCGTCAATAATTTTAATAATATCGCCTTTTAAAAAGTCTGTTTGTATTTCGATAATCCCTACGGGCAACAAACTGGTGGCTTTACCAGAGGTTAATACTGTTTTTGCGCCATCGTTTAATTTCACAATGCCCGTAGCAGCAGTTTCAGAATGGGCAATCCATTTTTTCTTGCCCGATTTACTTTTTTCGGGAACAAAGCGTGTGTGCACCAGTTCATTGTTTAGTAAAGAAGTGAGCACATCATCTTGCGTTCCGTTGGCAATATGGACTGTTATGCCTAATTTTGCTACTTTTTGCGCCATGGTCGATTTAGTAATCATTCCACCACGGCCAAATTGCGATTTACCCGTTTGGATAAAAGAGGCCAAATTAGCAACCGAACCATTAATTTCCTCAATAACAGCCGATCCTTCCATTTTCGGATCGCCGTTGTAGATGCCGTTTACATTCGACAGGATGATCAAGGCATCGGCATTTAACATCGAAGCAATTAATCCAGCCAGTTCATCATTATCGGTAAACATCAATTCAGTAACCGAAACTACATCGTTTTCATTCACCACAGGGATTACTTCATTTTGAAGCAAAATCTGTAAGCAGTTCTTCATGTTTAAATAATGTGCCCGGTCGCGGAAATCTTCTTTGGTAACCAAAACCTGTGCACATTGAATTTCATGTGCTGCAAAAAAATTAGCGTAGGTATTGATCAGTTTAACCTGACCAATGGCTGCTAACAGTTGGCGGGTAGTTACGGCGTCTTGTTTTTCAGATACCTTGATCAAACTTCTGCCTGATGCTACCGCACCCGAAGAAACCAAAATAACCTCAATACCAAGTTTTTTTATATCGGCCAGTTGATTCACAAGATGTTTAATCCTTGCTTCATCAGGCAAACCATTCGCCTGTGTAATTACATTCGAACCAACTTTAACAACTATTTTTTTGTACCCTAATTTCATTATTATTTTCAAGCAATTTGATGTGGCAATTTACCATCAATTTTTCTAATTCAGATGATTATCTATGGGCATAATGGTTTTTTACAAAAATGGTAATTAGTTTGGGGTTGGGAGTTTGGCGTTTGGAGTCGATTAACCGATTTAAACAATTAACCTCCATGCCACTAACCAATCACAAATGAACTATTTTATAAGTCCGAAGTTTGGTGACGGAGGTCAGAAGTACCGCTTGCTTATTACAAGTTAACCGATTTAAACAATTAACCAGTTAACCGCCACGCTACCAATGAACAAATGACCAATGAACTATTGAACTAAATTATTAAATTGCATTCACCCTAACTCAAACCACTATGAAACGTATCTTACCAGGCATAATATTGCTCAGTGCAATTACGGCTTGTAACAACCCTCAAAAGAAAGAAATGAAAGCAATTAAATGGCCCGATGCCAAGGCCCCTATAGCAGAGATTATTCCGCATAAAAGAACAATACATGGCGATACCGTGGTAGATAACTACTATTGGATGATCGATTATTTTAAAAAAGGGCCTGATAGTACAAAAGTTGTCAATTATTTAAAAGCTGAAAATACTTACCTCAACACGATGATGAAAAGTACAGATCAATTTCAGGCTGATCTGTTTAAAGAAATGAAAGGGAGGATTAAAGAAAAAGACGAATCTGTTCCTGTTTTCAAGAATGGATATTTCTATTACACCAGAACCGAAGACGGACAGCAATATTTTAAGTATTGTCGTAAAAAAGGGAGCTTATCGGCCGCTGAGGAAATACTGTTAGATGTAGATAATCTGGCAAAAGGCCATGCCTATTACAGCGCAACCGGATTTAGTGTTAGTCCCGACAATAAACTTTTAGCTTTTGGAGTAGATCAGGTTTCGCGCCGCCAATATACCATCAATGTTAAAAATTTAGAAACCGGCGAAATGTTAAAGGATGCCATTACCAATACCGAAGGTGGGGTAGCATGGGCAAATGATAATAAAACACTTTTCTATACTTCGAAAAACCCCATTACACTATTAAGCGAAAAAATTAAAAAACACACACTTGGCACCGATGCTAAAACAGATACTGTCGTTTATGATGAAAAAGACAACAGCAACTATATTGGCGTAATGAAATCGAAAAATGGCCGTTTTATTTTTATTGCGTCGCAGGGAACATTAACTACCGAATATAGAATGATTGATGCCGATCATCCAGAGGCAGCGTTTAAAGTATTTTCGCCACGCTCAAAAGATGTTTTATACGATATTTTAACCGTAGATGATAAGTTTTACATCGTAACCAACTGGAATGCCAAAAACTTCCGTTTGATGCAATGCCCTCTGGATAAAACAGAAAAAGAAAACTGGAAAGAGGTTATTCCAAACCGCAAAGATGTTTTACTCGAATATGGAGAAGAATTTAAAGACCATCTGGTATTATCAGAACGTAAAAATGGCTTAACCGAGCTACGCGTACTGAAGAAGGATGGTAGCGATTATTATATCAAGTTTGATGAACCTGTTTACGCTGCCGGTGTTGGCGCAAATCCAGAATATAACAGCAAAACACTGCGTTATTCGTACACCTCTTTAACCACACCAAACTCAGTTTACGATTACGACCTCGAGAAAAAGGATAAAAAACTAATGAAACAGCAGGAAGTTGTTGGTGGTTACGATCCTAAAGATTATGCAACGGAACGAGTTTTCGCGACAGCAAAAGATGGCACAAAAATCCCAATTGCTTTGGTTTACAAAAAAGGCTTTGAAAAGAATGGACATGCACCATTGCTGCTTTACGCTTATGGATCCTATGGATCGAGTACAGATGCAAACTTCTCTTCGCCAAGATTAAGTCTATTAAACCGTGGCTTTGTTTTCGCCATTGCCAACATCCGTGGTGGACAGGAAATGGGACGCCAATGGTACGAAGACGGTAAATTGATGAAAAAGAAAAATACCTTTACCGATTTCATTGCAGCGGGCGAGTACCTGGTTGATCAGAAATATACATCAAAAGGCCATTTGTATGCACATGGAGGTAGCGCAGGTGGTTTATTGATGGGCGCTGTGGCTAATATGGCTCCCGATTTATGGAACGGTATTATTGCTGATGTTCCTTTTGTAGATGTAATTAACACCATGTTGGATGAAAGCATTCCATTAACCACCAATGAGTTTGACGAGTGGGGAAATCCTAAACAAAAAGCAGCTTACGATTATATGAAAAGCTATTCTCCATATGAAAATGTAGAGAAAAAGGCCTATCCGAACATGTTGGTTACTACAGGCCTACACGATAGCCAGGTGCAGTATTTCGAACCAGCTAAATGGGTAGCCAAATTAAGGGCAACTAAAACTGATAAGAACGTATTATTGCTTAAAACCAATATGGAATTTGGCCATGGCGGCGCATCAGGCCGTTTCGATTATTTAAAAGATGTTTCGTTACGCTGGGCGTTTCTATTCTCGTTGGAGGGGATAACGAAATAATTTTTTACTCGGTTCGTCATTCCCAATCAAGTTGGGAATGACGAACATCCTTTTTAAAATTTAAATCAAGCTACATCCCACAATGAACACTAAACTAAAAACACTCCAAATTATCCACCTTGCTTTATGCGCTGGCGTTTTCCTCTTTGCACTAGTAACCATCTTTCTCAATCGCGAAATCATGTTTTTTGATGCCAACCCTAAAACCACTTCGCCTTTTAACCCAATATTTCCAATTATGGGCTTGATCACCATCTCGGCGAGCATCTTTTTTTACAGAAACTTAATGGCAAAAATCGACAAAAAAGCTCCTGCCGATACGAAGATTAACATGTATCAAAGTGCGTTTATCATTAGTTCAGCAATGCTGGAAGGGGGTGCTCTTTTCAATATTGTTGGTTTTTTTATGACACATAATTCATTCTTTTTGATATTTGGTGCAGCTAATTTTATTTTTTTGATACTCAAAAGGCCTACCAAGAATAAATTGATTTCCGCTTTACAATTGCAATACCCAGATACAGAGGCTTTGTAAGCAATTAGCCTTATCTTTGCCCCCCAATGGAATACAATGTTCACACTTTGCCAAACGGCATACGCTTACTGCATGTGCCCTCGGCCTCTGCCATATCTCACGCATGCATCATCGTCAACACAGGATCGCGCGATGAGCCTGAAAACAAAGCGGGTTTAGCACACTTTATTGAGCATTTGATTTTTAAGCGTACCGAAAAACGGAGCACCAACCAGATATTAAATCGTTTGGAGAGTGTTGGGGCAGATCTAAATGCCTATACTACAAAAGAATACACCTGCGTGCACGCCTCTTTTTTAAATCCATATTTAGATAGAACATTAGATCTTTTCAACGATATTCTGTTCCACTCAACCTTTCCTGAAGAGGAAATGGATAAAGAAAAAAGTGTAATCCTGGATGAAATCTCTTCTTATTTAGATCAACCGGAAGAGGCCATAAACGATGATTTTGAAGATATGCTTTTCGCTGGGCATGCACTGGGCAATAACATTTTGGGCACAACCGAATCCGTTCAGCATTTTACCAGGGAGGATGTAATCAATTTCATAAAGGCCAATTACCGCACAAACGAAATTGTGGTAGCCGTTTTAGGCAATTACACCCTAAATAGTGTTGTAAATAAAGGGAGTAAACATTTTGCTGATGTTGAAGAGAATAATCCAAACAAAGAAAGGGTTAAGCCAGGTATAATCGCACAAAACAATACAACTATCTACAAGCCGATTATGCAGGCACACTGTATTTTAGGCAGGCAGGCATATTCTACGCACCAATTGCAAAAGGTGCCTTTAATGCTGTTGAATAATTACTTTGGCGGCAATGGAATGAGTTCGGTATTAAATCTACAGATCAGAGAAAAACATGGGATTGCCTATACCATTGAGTCCAATTTTTCTCCATTAAGCGATACAGGTATTTTTTCCATTTATTTTGGAACAGATAAAGAAAAGCAGGCCAAAGCACTCTCTTTAATCTTTAAGGAGATCAAAAAGCTCAGAGAACATCCTTTAAATGAATTGCAGTTACAAAAAGCCAAAAACAAATTTATCGGACAGATTGCTTTGGGTGAAGAAAACAGGATCGGTTTAATCATTTCGATGGCCAAAAGCCTGATCGACCATAACAAAATCGATTCTCTGGAAACTGTTTTTGAGAAAATAAATGCCGTTACCACCAAGCAAATGGCAGAAGTTACGGATGAAATTTTAAATATCGAGCAACTGAATATCTTTACTTTCTGCCCAATAGAGGAATAATTCTTATTTTTGTAAGTCAAAATCTTTCGTTTTGTCATCCTGAGCCTGTCGAAGGACTTAACTAGGGGTCTTCGACAGGCTCAGACTGACAGCATTTTGCACTAATTAACAAACTCAGATTGAGATCTGAAAAAAATATAATACAATGAAATTACCAATAGTAGCTTACGGTGATCCTGTTTTAAAAAAGGTAGGAACCGATATCGATAAAGATTATCCAGGATTAAAACAATTAATCAGCGACATGTTCGACACCATGTATTATGCAAATGGTGTAGGCTTAGCTGCCCCTCAAATTGGTTTGCCTATCCGTTTGTTTATTGTTGATACAGGTGAAGATGAAGATGGCACACCGGGCTACAAAAAGGTATTTATCAATGCCGAAATTTTGGAAGAAACGGGAGAGGCCTGGAGTTTTAACGAAGGCTGCTTAAGTATTCCTGATATCCGTGAAAACATTATGCGCAAGCCGAATGTCAAAATTACCTATTTTGATGAAAACTGGGTAGAACATACTGAAGATGTAGACGGAATGCCTGCACGCGTAATCCAACATGAATATGATCATATTGAAGGAAAATTATTTACAGACAAAGTAAGTGTTCTTCGCRAAACCATGCTTAAAAGCAAACTGGATGCGATTTCGAAAGGAAATATCAAAACAGATTACAAAATGAAGTTTCCGAATAAGAGTAAGAAAAGATAAGTTTTGATGTAAGATATCAGAGGGAAAATGGAAACGTTTTCCCTTTTTTGTTTTAAGGTCTACAGTATTAATTACTCTCGGTCGTCATCCTGAATTTATTTCAGGATCTTTATAGCCGCATAAAACCTGAAATAAATTCAGGATGACTGCTAACTAAAATAAATAAGATAATGATTAAATAGCGTTTGGTCTTCTGCATCCCAAGACTAAGGACTCCGAACTTAAGACTCCAGACTAATTCGTCCTACTCTTATCCCCATCAAAAATCTGCTGCATCAGCTTACCCCAGGCGAAAGGATTAAGTAGGGGATTGGTTTGTACCATGTTTTTATTGATCATCCTATCAAAATTATACCGATAGTTTTGGCTGCCTATTTCCTGTCCGTCACGTGGCAAGGTTTGAATTAAACCATCAATTGAGGAGCGCGAAAGGTTCTTTTTGGCTATGGCCATATCATCATCCGCCAGTTTCATTGATAAAAACTCGCGGGTAAATTCTTCTGTTGTTGCCCATGGAAAAACACGCACCGATGGTAAATCGATCACATTAGCCTTCAATTTAACCATAATGGTGTATTTGCTATCAGGTGTGCCTTCAGGAATTACAGTAGAAAACTTCTTATAACCAATGGCCGTAAACAAGATGGTATCACCAGGATTAACAATGAAGGTAAAATATCCTCTATAATCAGCACCAACCCTTTTACTCTTTGCAGAAAGATTGGTGATGGTAACATAAGGAATCACATTTGAGCTATCGATATCGGTAATAATCCCTGAAAATTGGATAAGTTTATCCTGTGCCGGCTTTTGTTGTGCAAAAGCGGTAACAGAAAAAATAAGGCAAATTAGGGCAACACAATATCTCATTAAGACAAAAGTAATTTTATTAATAAAACTTCCTTGTTAAATAGTGTTAAAGCTTAATCTTGCTCGGCCATGTTAACGGCAACTACCGAAGTGATCTGAGGAACAGCTTTCATAATGGCTTGTTCGATACCAGATTTCATAGTCATGAAACTCATCGGGCAAGAACCGCAGTTGCCTAAAAGCTTAAGCTTTACTGTTCCTTCAGATGTAATTTCTTCAACAGAAACATCACCTCCATCAGCCTTTAAATACGGCCTGATAGTTTCCAATGCCTGTTCTACTTGTTCTGTTAAATTCATTATATATATTTTAATTTATAAAAATAGTAATTTTTTAGCAATTCACCATTTGCGCATTGTTGATGGATATCTGTTGAGCAATTTTACTTGCAATATCTCCAAATATAACATCAAGCAGAGGGTTCTGGTTTAGTGCTACCGGTTTCCCTTTATCTCCAGCTTCCGAAATGCTTTGTATGATCGGAATTTCGCCTRAAAATGGCACATCAAAACGTGCGGCAAGTTCGGTACCGCCACCTTTTCCGAAGATATAATATTTATTCTCCGGCAATTCTGCTGGTGTAAAATACGACATGTTTTCAATAACGCCTAAAATTGGGATATTAATTCCCGGCATTCTGAACATAGCCAAACCTTTGTGCGTATCGGCCAAAGCAACCTGTTGAGGTGTCGTAACCACAACCGCTCCCGAAATTGGGAAACTCTGCGTAATGGTGATGTGGATATCGCCCGTTCCCGGCGGAAGATCTACGATCAGATAATCCAGTTCCCCCCAGTTGGTATCGTTAAACAATTGTTTTACTGCGTTTGATGCCATTGGTCCGCGCCATGGCACTGGTTGCCCCGGATCTGCAAAAAAGCCCAACGATAATAATTTAATCCCGTATTTTTCGATCGGCAAAATTTTGGTTTTACCATCGGCTGTTTCTTCAGCGCCTGGCTTCGCATCAACCAGATCGAACATGGTGGGTACCGATGGCCCATAAATATCGGCATCGATAAGGCCAACTTTGGCACCATCTTTAGCCAATACAACTGCCAGGTTACTTGCTACGGTAGATTTACCAACGCCTCCTTTTCCAGATGAAACCAAAATGATATTTTTGATGTTATCTAACGATGATGAATTGCTTGGTTGGGTAACCCTCGAAGTTACATTGATGATTACCTCTGCCGTTGGCGATACAAAATGCTTGATGGCATTTGTACAGGCGTTTTTCAGCATTTCTTTCATCGGGCATGCCGGCGTAGTAAGCTCCAATGTAAAATTGACCTGGTTATCTGTTATCTGTAAATCTTTAATCATGTTTAAAGTAACCAGATCTTTTTTAAGATCGGGATCTTCAACATTTTTAAGCGCATCTAAAACTTGTTGCGGGCTAATCTGCATGGTATTAATTTAAATTCAAAATTAACAAAACATAGCCACAAATACTTTTATTTAGGCTTTTTAACTGTAATTTTAACACGAAATAAACATTTAATTGTTACGTTTAAGCAATTAACCATTTTAACGACTATATGCGAATACCAAAAATTAAGATCCCCAAAAAATATTTAAAAATCGGAGCCTGGATTTTAGGTGTTTTTTTAGTTGTTTGTATTGCATTGGGTGCGGTAGCCTATAGCAAAAGGGAAGCACTTCTTAAAAAAATGGTTTATACAAAATCCCTGACGATATGGATGTGAAGAACATGATCTTTAAATTAAATGACCACGATACAGCCAAGTTGACTTTTGCAACAACGGCTACAATTGATGGCGGCGATTTAAAATCAACCATTGATGTAAACAATAACGAATCTACCTGGCATGTAAACGGTTATGTAAACCCAGGCAGCAAAGAATTGAGCTTTACCGCTTATGCTGATGGAAAAAAACTGGAATTACCTTACTTAAACAATAAGCTACACGCAAAAATCAGTTTTGATACCTTACAAACCGAGCTTAAAAATGCAAAATACAGCGGCGACGATTATAAAATTTCTGGCTCCTGGTCGGTAAAAAACATGCTGATTAATCAGCCACGCATTGCTTCGAACGACATCATTGTACAAAGTGCAAAACTGGATGCCGATATTTTAGTTGGGCCTAATTTCATTGCCTTAGACAGCACCTCAACAGCATACCTAAAAAATGCACAGATCCATCCTTTTGTTAAATATACTTTAGGAAAGAACAAAATATATGAGTTAAAGCTAAATGCCGAAGAACAGGATGCACAAGGGGTTTTAGATGCTTTTCCACAAGGCCTGTTCGAATCGCTGGAAGGATTAAAAGTACAGGGCAAGGTGAAATATAACCTAAATTTTTATTTAGACACTAAAGTACCAGACAGCGTGCGCTTTAGCTCTACCTTAACACCCGTTGATTTCAAAATTGTACAATGGGGTAAAACCAATCTGCAAAAAATCAACAGCCCATTTGTTTATACCCCTTATGAGTATGGCAAACCAATGCGCGATATTACCATAGGCCCATCAAACCCAAATTTTACACCTTTATCGTCAATTTCGAAAAACTTTATCAATGCAGTTTTAACAGCAGAAGATCCGTCATTTTTTACGCACAACGGCTTTGTTGAAGAATCGATCCGTAAATCAATCGCCGTAAACTTTAAAGAAAAGAAATTTAAACGCGGTGGCAGTACCATCAGTATGCAGCTGGTTAAAAATGTTTATTTAAGCCGTCAAAAAACCTTGGCCCGTAAAGCCGAGGAGATATTAATTGTTTGGCTTATTGAGCATAACCACCTGGTAAGCAAACAACGGATGCTCGAAGTGTATTTCAACATTATGGAACTAGGCCAGAATATTTATGGAATAGGTGAGGCTTCGCGCTATTATTTTGGAAAACAACCTGCTGATTTAACCATCGGTGATGGATTGTTCCTGGCGAGTATTGTTCCTAAACCAAAGGCATCGATGTATAAATTCATGGCTGATGGTAGCTTGAAACCTTACATGTTCAACTATTTTAGGTTTATGGGAAATATTATGGCAAGAAGGGGTTTAGTGCCGAGCGATACTTCTGGGTATGGTTTCTATAACGTACGTTTAAGAGAGGGGCTCCGCCAGTATTTAGCCCCTGACACGGCTGTTATTGATACTACAGCATTTGATGATGATGGAGACGGCTTACCGGTTGTAATTGTACACGACAAAAATAAAAGCTTCTTCGAACGCCTTTTTGGTGGCGGATCTAAAAAAGATACCTCAAGTAAACAGATAACCACGCCAGCCGATACCACTAAAACCAAAAAACAATTAAGGCAGGAGCGTAGGGAAGAACGAAGACGGCAAAAGGAATTGGAAAAGACTCAGTAGTAATCAGTTTGCAGTTGCCAGTCGGCAGTTACCAGTGAGCCAAATGATTAAACAATTAACCAAAATTAGTTTGGGGTTTAGAGATGATTAGCAGATTTAAACAATTAACCATGACCGAGTTTGCAATTGGTAGTTTACAGTTCTTAGTTAAAACCCACGATTAACCGATTCATACAATTAAACAACAATAACCTTTCAACAGTAACATGCACAAAATAAAAGTAGAGGATAAAGCGTTCGAGATATTTTTAGAGAACGATACCTTAAACAAACGGATCCGTTTACTGGGCATCCAGATCAATGTTGATTACGAGGCCAAATGCCCGCTATTTATTGGTGTATTAAATGGTAGTTTTTTGTTTATGGCCGATCTAATCAAGGAAATAAACGTACCCTGCGAAGTTGCTTTTATGCGTGTGGCCTCATACGAAGGTACAGCAAGTTCGGGAAATGTAAAAGAATTAATCGGACTGCCTGATAACATCGAAGGCAGAGATATAATCATTGTGGAAGATATTGTTGATACAGGCTTAACCTTAATGCATATTTTAAAAACGATAAAAGAAAAAAATCCTGCTTCAATTAAAGTAGCTTCTCTTTTGCTTAAACCAAGTGCTTTAAAATATGAAATTGAAGAATTGGAATACGTTGGTTTTGAAATACCTAACGAATTTGTTGTGGGTTACGGATTAGATTATAATGGTCTTGGTAGAAACCTGACTGATATTTACAGAGCAACCGAGGCATAATTTTTAGATTGTATTAATTTATTTTTCGCACCTTTGCCCAATAATTTCTAAAACAATGACCATACATAAAGAAGGCTACACTACCATTGCCTTAAGCATATTGTTTATCTTCGTAATCAATGCGGTAGTTGATTATAAATATCACGATATAACCTGGTTGCGCTGGTTCATTTATATCTTTTCAGCTGCATTATTTATTATTGTACTACAGTTTTTCCGAAACCCGAGCCGCAGCTTTTCTTCGGGCGAAAACCTGGTTATCTGCCCGGCAGATGGCAAAGTAGTGGTAATTGAAGAAACAGAAGAAGGAGAATATTTTAAAGATAAACGTTTACAGGTTTCGATTTTTATGTCGCCAATAAATGTTCACATTAACCGTAATCCAATTTCTGGAGTGGTAAAGTTCTTCAAATATCATCCAGGAAAATACCTTGCTGCGTGGAATCCAAAATCATCAACGGAGAATGAACGTACTACAACTGTTGTAGAGCATAAAAATGGCACCCCTGTATTGTTCCGTCAAATTGCTGGTGCTTTAGCCCGCAGAATTGTATGGTATGTTAAAGAAGGCGATCAGGTAGTACAGGCTGAGCAATTTGGTTTCATCAAATTCGGCTCGAGGGTTGATGTGTTTTTACCCATAGGCACAAAAGTGAACGTAGAACTTAACCAGGTTGTAAAAGGCGGCATCACTACACTAGCTACTTTAAGCTAAAAGAACAATACAATTTATAATAAAAGCCGATTTAGTTTATACTAAGTCGGCTTCTTTGTTCATTTACAAATATTTTGGTGTTGATTTATATCCCTTTAAGATATTCTATATATATTTTAATTTAGTCGTCACCCTGAATACATTTCAGGGTCTATTCTGCAGGAAAAGATGCTGACCACGTAGTAGCTACAAGGCAATTGAAAATACTATTTCTACTTGTAAAATAAATTCAGCATGACGATCATCGGGTACGTAATCACTTAATCCATAGTATCATTACCTACCTCGTCATTATTACCTGCCGGAGCTGGCCTGTCGCTGATTAATCGTTGTGTAGGGTAGGCAAAATCCGACTTATTACGGATAACGATATCCATAATTTCAAGGTTGATCTCTTGTCTGATTTTAAGGAATTCGGCATAATTTAGCACGGTTACAAAATAGTTAACCTCTACATTTAAACCCGAATCGCCGAAGCTCTTAAAGGAAGCATTTCCATCATCACTGGTACCTTGATGATTATTGATGTAACTTTCTATCTCGGTAATAATTTTTCTAAGTGACTCCGAATTGGTTTCGTAAGTAAGCCCGATAATAAAAGAGACCTTGCGCGAATTCCTGAGCGAAAGGTTTTCTAAAACACCATCAATCATACCCCTATTAGGTATGGTAGCCATCGTTTTTTCAGAAGTTCTGATCCTTGTGCTCCTAAAACCTACTTTTTCAACCGTTCCTTCCACACCGTCAACCTTTACCAGATCGCCAACGGTAAAAGGTTTATCTAAAAAAATGGTGAATGAACCTATTAGGTTTTCTAAGCTCTCTTTAGCAGCCAAAGCAATGGCAATACCACCGATACCCAATCCTGTAATCAGCGTTAATACATTAACCTCGAAAACAAAACCCAGAAGAGTAAAAAAACCGATAAAGATTACGATCGTTTTAAACAGCTCTTTTAAAAAGGGCACCAGTTGATCGTCGGCCTTATTATCTGTAAGCGAAGCTTTATAAAGAAGCACATGGCTAATGAAGTCGATTATCCTTAAAATAATCCAAAAAATAGACAAGATGATCCCGAACAAAAATATCCGGTCAATACAATCGCCAATTGTTACAGGTATTAACTCTTTAACCTTGCCAATTAATTTGCTGTAATGGAATACAGCCACCTCTAACGGATGTTTTAACTGGTTGATGGATAGATAAAGTGTGGTTAACAGAATAAAAACCTCTATCGGTTTAAGTAAAAGCCCAACGAACGCTTCATCGTGAGATTGATTAGAGAAGTTTCTAAAGAGCTTAAACAGCAGTTTACTCAAAAGTTTTGATACAATCCTTTTAAACATTAAGCCTAAAAAAAGTATCCCTCCAAAAAGGAAATAGGCTTTTACGGTGTTACCCCAAAAAACTTGGTCGAAAAAAGCAGAATCTAACATTTAACAAAGGTACAAACAAAAAAACCTCCACGAAATTAATCGTGACTGTTACGTTGTATTACAACACCTTGGTAAATTTGGATACGTTCCTTATTACCTTCGCGAATTTTATAGTGTACGCTCACTGTATCGCCAGACTTGAACGCAGGAAAATCTTTTTTCGCGATGGCCTGCTCTTCAACAAATTTTACTAAATCCATGATTTTAAGCTATTAAATCGATATTTCATCCCGTGAAAATCGGATTGCAATATTAGGGATTTTTTTTGAGAAAAAAAAACCTATTTTAATTTTTTCCACATTCTTTATGAATTCCACATTCGATTGTGTTAAATGCTTCTATTCCAAAAGATCAGGAGAGCACTTATTCCCTAATATATGGCGAATTTAGTGTTTAATATCCTGAGGTAAAATATTTACCTATTGATGGTATCAAGTGTGAATAATACAATTAGGCAAGGTTTCCTCCGCTTTTATTATCTTTTCTAAAATGGTATCCTGACTTTCTTCCATCCCTTCGTCTTGAGGCGATATATACAGTTCTTTAAGGTTTTTTAAATCTTTTAAAACCGTTATATCTTCTAAGCGAATTTTAGTCCTCCAGATATCGAGGTATTCCAGATCGGTCAGTTTGTTCAGATAAGGCAAACACGCTTTAGTAATATTTTCATGCTTCATCAGGGTTAAATCTTTAAGTTGCCTAACATTGCTGATCAATTTCACCCCTTCATCGGTCACTCTCGTTTCTTTTAAATAAATACTCCCCATAACCGAAACTTTTGCAAAAAGCATGGCTAAATACTCATCATCAACCATCGAATCGATACTGGCAAAACCAGGCAGTTCTGTAGGGATATTTTTAGCTTCGGTAATATGTCCAAAATGCCACCAGAACTGTTTTTCTGCGCCTTTGAGTTTCATTTTTATTAATTAAGCAGGCCAGGGTTTTAACGACCAGTCCTAATACACGCCATAGCCTAAAACGCCAATTTTTTCCTTTTCATCGGCATAGGTAACAAAATTGTACTTCGTTCCGGATTTGCTCCAGATATTTTTATTAACCGGCTGCCCATCTATAGATTGTTTAACAACTTTAGCTGTATATCCTTTATTTTTTAGCTCCATATCGATAAATGCCACATTAATCGCACCTGAAAAAATGCAAACTATAGTCGAAATTTTACCACTTTTCGCGTAAGACACCTCCATCATGTCAAATTTGGAGTCGAAGGCCAATATTTCTTTAACATCACCTTCCCCTTCTTCAACGTCTCCTTTTTCAAAACCTTTATCCTTCATAAAGGAGTTGATGTTTTGCCTTGTGGTTTTATAAAAAATATCGTTAATAAGGGCTAATTTTTTGTTCTCGTAAGTCTCCTGACCAAAGGCAAAAAAGCCATAAAGCAAAAAAAACAATACTGTTAATTTTTTCATGTCTATGTTTATTTATCGTGTAATTTCTTTACCTGTTTTATCCATCGCTCCCCATCTGCCGTTTAATCTAAACCTGGCCACTCCATTCTCAAAGCTACCAACCGCATCGTATTTAATCGGTATAACTTCTTCGCCTGTTCTGTTTATAAAGCCCTCTCTTCCATTAAGTCCAACTTTAGCTAAACCATCCTCAAAATCAGCAATGAACCTATACTTGAAAGGGATGATTTCTTTTCCGTTTTGATCAATGGCGCCATAGAGTTTATTCTTTTCAACAGGAGCAACCCCATCATTAAAATCTTTTGCATAGTCGTATTTAAACTTTGTAAATTCTTTGCCCGTTTTATCGATAAAACCCCATTTGTTTTTTAGTTTCACACTTGCATAACCATTTTTAAAGTTATTTCCGTCTTCGTACTTTAAAGGAGTGATTTCTCTGCCCGTAACATCAATAAAACCATATTTCTCGTCTAGTCTCACCTTGGCAATACCTTCATAAAAATCAAAGGCAACATCGTATTTTAGAGCGGTGATTTCCTTACCCTTTTTATCGATATAACCCGATTTCTTATTTAGCTCAACCTGTGCAAAACCATCTTTAAAGTAAATGGCATCATCATATTTGAATGGGATAACTACCTTTCCTGTTTCATCTATAAATCCATATTTCCCATCTAGTTTAACCGCAATTAATCCCTCGTGGAAGCTGTATCCGGTCTTTTCGTATTTAAAAGGGATCACTTCTTTTCCCGCCTTGTCTACAAATCCGTATTTTCCACTTTCGTTCTTTTTTGGACTTAAGTCTTGTGCATAACCCGTAATAGCCAGCACACTTAGTACTGCCGTAAGTAATTGTTTCATTTCCATTAATTTAAAGGGTGTATTGCTTTTATTAAGCTAAAGTATGCTAAAGATACCCGGGCAGAAATACCCAATAAAGGGTATATTTACATATACAGAATTAATGAAAAAGTTAAAGACTAGCGATTGGATGGGATGTTGATCTGAATAATAGTGCCTTCGTTTCTAACACTACTGATTTCGAAATTACCTTTGTAGTAATTTACTCTCTTTTCGATGTTTTCGAGCCCAAAGCCCCTGCTTGTTTTCTGCAGATCGAAGCCGAGCCCATCATCCGTAAATTGAAAATGGTAATTTTTGGGATATTTATAAAGTTCGATGGTGATTAACTCAGCGCTACCATGCTTAATGGCATTGTTTATAACTTCCAGTGCGATAAGATATAAATCGTAAATCCATTTTTCATCAATTTTATCAGGAAAATCGTAACAGAAAAGCTCAATTTTCGCGTCCGTCAAACCTGCGTTCAGACTTGAGATCTGGCTTTGTAAACTAGATATCAAAGCGCCTTCATCAAGTGCTTTCGGCAGAATTTTATGAGAGATCTCTCTGATATCCTCAGCCAGTTCGTTAATTGTTTGCTTGGCAAGCTCGGCATTCTTCATGTCAAAAAGATGAATAATATGCGCAATCTTGCTCCCTACATTATCATGAATAATGTTAGCGATGTTTCTCCGCTCACGTAGCTGAACCTCACTAATGGCCCTCAATGAGCTTTCTTTTTCGAAAATAACCTGTTGCATCAGCTCGTTGTTCTTCAAAAAAATATCGATGTAATTTCTTGATAAAACGTAGCCGAACAAAAACACTTCATAAAGACCGATAAACAACATCCAATTATCGCTCAGTGATTTTGGAATAATTTCAAAGGTCTTTAAAATTAAGCACCCACCCCATACAAACTGCGGAGCAAAGGCAAGAAGCGCATAAATAGCCTGGGTTTTTTCAATTTTTAGATGCGTTAATGCCGCCCAGAAAAGTACGACGATAGAAGCCAGGAATATGATGTAGCCTAACACAAAAAAGTAACGAAATTCAAAACCCTTATAAAACACCAATAAGGAAATAGAGATTAAAATCAACAAAAAGTTTATGCCACCAAGCACTATGATTAACTTATGCTTAACGGGCTGGTTTTCTTTTAACTTTAAAAAATATCCAAGAAAAATACTCAGGGCAATATACCAAAGTGCTCCAGTGTAAACCCGGCCCTCGCTAAAAAACCTAAACTCGGGAAATAAAACGTGCTTGGCGAAATTGGTTGTAATTGCTGTGTAAAACACCGTTAATATAGAATAGCCAATGTAATATCCGTATAACTTGTTTTTAGTCATGAAAAACAATATCCCATTGATCATGAGCAGCAAAAACACCATACCGATAAAAAAAGATGTCAATGCTGTTTTTTGAGATGATTTGCTTTCTAAATAAGCTTGATCTTCCAAACTATAAGAAAAATCTAAAAAGGAAGTCTCTTTTTTAACCCGTACCCAAAGTAATTTTTCTTCCCCTGGTTGCAGATTAAGCTCAAATGCCAGGGTTTCAATAAACGGACTCTGGCCAACCGTTCTATCGCCAATGGTTTTAATTAATCTACCATCATAAAGGCTAAGGCTATCGATATGGTTGTTGTTAAAACACAACCATGTTTTAGTACTTTGTGAAGTGTTTATATTTTTCACAATAAATCTGCACCATACCGCCGCATCTTTGTTGTAGCCGATATTAACCTTGCTATTCTGCTTAAACGGATGAAATTTTTGTTGTTGGAGTATCCCGCTCGTCCACGATGAATTTTGGTCTACAGCGTAGCTGGATATTACAGATATTGATTTGTTTGTGATTTGTGCACAAGAGAGTAGCGGGAATAGCAGAAAGCTAATCAAGTAGATTATTCTCATGAGCAAACTTAATGAGCGAACTGCTGTTATTGATTTCCAACTTCCGGTGGATGTTCTTCCGATGGGTTGTTACGGTTGTTATGCTGATAAATAGGACTTCAGCAATTTCCTTACTGGTTAATCCTTTGATAATTAATTTAATAATCTCTTTTTCCTGTCTGGATATCCGGAATTTATTGACAATTGAACCATCAATGGCACTATACACACTCTCGCCTTTTTTATAACTCTTATTGGTATAAAACGTTGTGTCTTTATTTGATTCGATAATACTGATAAGCTCTTCGGCAGGTGTTTCCTTTTTCAGGAAAGCATTCACACCTAGTTTCTTTGCTTTTTGAATCAGAAAATCTTCGTAATAAGCAGTGAGAACAATTATTTTGGTGTTTTTTAGTTGGGATCTGAGTTCTTCGATCAATACAAATCCATCAAAGTGGTTAATATTTAAATCACAGATGAAAACATCAGCAATGTTATGCATTAAATGGTTTCGGCAAGAATGTACATCGCTGAATTTAAAAATGCCGTAGTTCTTCCCGGTATTTTTAAGCAATTCGGAAATGCCGTTTAAAAAAAGTAAATGGTCATCACAAATAACGATCTGTTTGGGCATATTATCAGGAACTAGAAGCGTTTCTCCTAAAATAGAATTTACCTTTATAATTTACAAGGAAATTTTATTCTAAAAGGTCAGGACGGCGGATTTTAGTTCGCTCCAATGCTTGTTCATGCCTCCATTCGTTCACCTTAGCTTCATGACCGCTTAATAAAACATCGGGCACTTTATGTCCACGCCAGTCTGCCGGGCGGGTATAAACAGGAGCATCAAGCAGTTCTCCCTGAAAACTATCAGATAGGGCAGAAGTTTCATCATTTAAAACACCCGGGATTAAACGCACAACAGCATCTACCACAATCGCTGCAGGAAGCTCGCCACCGCTTAAAACATAATCACCAACTGATATCTCCCTGGTAACAAAGATATCGCGTATACGCTGATCTATGCCTTTGTAGTGTCCACACAAAATAATGATATTCTTTTTAATAGATAATTCATTGGCCGTGCTCTGGTTTAAAGTAACACCATCGGGACTCATGAAAATAATTTCATCATATTCTCTTTCTGACTGAAGCTTTTCGATACAGGCCGCAAAAGGCTCAATACTCATTACCATACCGCTCCCTCCGCCATATTGGTAATCATCAACACTTTTCTGTTTGTTGGTTGCATAATCCCTCAGGTTATGCACAACAATTTCGGCTATGCCTTTTTTTTGTGCACGTTGCAAAATAGAATGAGCAAACGGACTTTCTAATAAAGCGGGTAAAACTGTTATAATATCGAAACGCATGGTGCAAAGGTAAGCCTTTAGTCTGAAGTCTATAGCCTGAAGGAGAATTTTGCTATACTCAGTATCAATTTTGGCTCTTATAGAAATTCATTGTGGTAAATATTAATCCAGCGTATTAACCTTTATCAGATCGCTCGCCCATTGCAACGGCTTTCTACCGTTCCGTCCGTCAACAACACCGCTTACTTTCATTGTTTTTTTGTCATTACTTAAGGTGTAATAGTTTGCATATTGCCTGCCTTTAAGATCGTAAGTAGCATCGGCCCTTGCATCCGAAATATTTAGCACATACATGTTGTTTGACAAAATTTTAAATGTACCGCTATGCGTGATGATCTGTACACCACCTTCATTGGCGATATTGTAAAAACTTCCATCCGCTTTAAAAACAATCTTACTTCCTGGGTTAGTAGTATCGTTCCAGATGCCAACAAATGGTTTGATTTCTTTTAAATTAGCCTGTTGTACGGTTTTACAAGAAAAGATGGTTAGCGCTGTAAGGAAAATTACTGCAATTTTTGATATTCTTTTGAGCATGTTAATTTTGGTTAGTATGAGATCCAAATTAACAATTTTTTCTTAAAAAACATTATCTGTTAATCGCCCTCCTCCAGTTCAAATATTTCCTCAACAGGCTTATCAAAAACCCGGGCCATTTTTAGCGCCAATACGGTTAAAGGAACACACTTCCTGATTCGATCGTACTGATTGTCCGCCTGGAAACCTGAATTAAGTATTTTAATATATCTAGAATATTTTATTAAAAGATTGCTTTTTTTACAAAACAGGCTTAGCAATAGTAAAACACGTAAATGTTTTTGATTTTTAGTTTTCCAGATAAATATCTAGTAAACCCTCTGGCAGATCGAGGTTTAATGTTTTTTCATCCTCGTCGTATTCTACAATAAAATCTTCATTTAACGGGAACAGGATTTCGGTTTCTTTATATATCACTGTAGCCACAAATTGTTGCGGATATTCGTTTACTTCCAAAATCTCGCCCAATTCGCCCAAGGTTTCATCTATTGCTAAATAGCCTTTAAAATCGGTATAGAAAAATTCTCCTTCTTCGCGTTCGGGCATTTGCGATAGGGGCAGGTATAATTTCTTTTTTAATAGCGGCTGCACTTTATCAATATGATCAGCATCATCAAAGTTAAAATAGCCTGTTTTATTGGCCTGCAGTTTTGCCGAAGCCACAAAATAGGGAACAAGCTTACCATTCATATCGGCAAATACCACATCAAATTCGAGCTGTTCGTACTCGTCAAATTCGAAAAATACCTGAACTTCTCCCTTTAAACCCCTCGTTTTAGTAACGTAACCAATATAAAATGCTTCTTCGTGTTTCATATAATTGTATTTGTCATCCTGAGGCACGAAGGATCTGCTAATGATGGGACAGATCCTTCGTGCCTCAGGATGACATTTTTAGTTAAAAAAATAGCGTTCCGAAATTCGGAACGCTATTTTATGAGACAAAATAATTAAAATTATTCTGCTCCTTCTTCTTTAGTAGCTTCTGCTGCAGGAGCCTCTTCAGTTGCTTCAGCTTCAACAGCTGGTGCTTCTTCAGTAACCTCTTCTTCAACAACTTCTTCTGCAACTGGTGCATTTTTAGCTGCGATAGCTGCTGCTTTATCTTCTTTTTTCTTAGCTTCTGCTGCTAATGCCGCTTTACGCGCATCCGCTTTAGAAGTAGCTAAACCTTCTGATTTACCAGAAATTTTACCTGCTTTAGCATCTAACCAAGCTGCAAATTTTTCATCTGCCTGTTCTTGAGTTAAAGCTCCTTTTTTAACACCACCTTCTAAGTGTTTTTTGTACAAAACACCTTTGTAAGAAAGGATGGCACGAGCAGTATCAGTTGGTTGTGCACCACTGTTAACCCAAGCTAAAGTTTTTTCGAAGTTAATTTCGATGGTTGCAGGATTGGTGTTTGGGTTGTAAGAACCTAAACGCTCAATAAATTTACCATCACGTGGAGAGCGAGAATCTGCTACCACAACGTGGAAAAAAGGTTTTCCTTTTTTACCGAATCTTTGCAATCTGATTTTAGTTGCCATTTCTTTTTGTATTTATGTATTCAACATAGTTCCCGGAGCTTCATGCTGCGGGGCTGCAAAGATAACTAAAATACTGTAAATTAAAAACATAGTTTAATTTCTTTGTTTTCAGGATATTTGCGCCGAAATATTTGCAGGTACAAATGGAAAGAATTGCGATTGATATGGACGAGGTAATTGCCGATGCCCTTGGAAAATTTATTAAACTATATAACCGGGATTTTAACGTTCCTTTAGATTTAAAAATTGATGCCGGAAACGAAATCTATCACCATGTCCCGCAAGAGATTAACCAGAAATGGTTCGAATATATAAATGAACCTGGTTTTTTCCGAGATCTTGAAGTTATCGAAGATAGTCAACGCGTAATTAAGGCCTTACAAGAGAAATATGATGTTTATATTGTTTCGGCGGCGATGGAGTTCCGAAATTCATTGATTGATAAGTACGATTGGATGACCGAGCATTTTCCTTTCATCGACTGGCAGCACATTATGTTCTGCGGAAATAAAATTGTGAATGTTGATATTATAATTGACGACCGCACTAA
>NZ_JBFTRT010000126.1:0-10392 GCF_056399685.1 Pedobacter sp. 01N416 | reverse complement strand
GCGCTGTTCAGCGGTATATAACGCTAAACCCAGTAAACCTAAACAGGAAATAAAAATGGCAAATCCTCCAAAAATATTGGAAAGTACACTGAGCAACTTTTCGCTCCGGAGTTTTTCGGCCATGCCCTGACTAACGAGTTTCACTTCAATTGGATAAGCAGGATTTAAACGTTGACTAACCGATTTTATCGCTTCGATTGAATTAGAAAGCGATTGCTTAGGATTAAGTTTAAGCAGCAAAACCCGACTCGTTTTAACATTGTAATAATAAACTGTTGGCTGTATTTTAGAAGCAAGCGATTCGTTAGAATAATCTTGCACCACACCCACCACTTTAAGTGGCGGATTATCGCCCCAATGGATAACAGTACCCACAGGGTTTTTTAACCCCATTATTTTAACGGCAGTTTGGTTGAGGAGCAAAGATGTAGCTGTATCAGCCGAAAATTTAGGATCAAAATCTCTTCCTGCTAGAATCTTTACACCAGTTGTTTTGGCAAAATCGAAACCTGTACTTCTATAATTAATAATCGAGACATCATTTTTGGGCTTGCCTGGCCATTGAATGTCGCTGGTAATTGAACCACCATCTGTAAACGAGCTAGCATATTCTGTTGTAGCAATTGTAGCACCTACCCGCTCCAATTCATTTTTAAAAGTCTGCAATTTCTGTGGCTTTGTCCACTCTCCTTCTAAATCGATCTGTACCAGCGCAGTCTCATCAAAGCCTAAGGGCTTATTTTTAAGGTGCTGAATTTGGCTGTAAATTACAATTGCCGAAATAATCATGCAGATAGAAAGGCTAAACTGCACTACTACCAGTGTTTTGCGGATAGATAGTGAGCCCGTTGAACCTTTAAAGCCTTTTAATACCTTTACGGGTATAAATGATGAAAGGTAAAATGCAGGATAACTACCAGCAAGTAAACCAGTTACCAGTACCATAGCAAGTAATAAGCTCCAAAATTGATAAGCATTGTAATTAATTTTGATCGAGATATCGAGTAAGTTGTTAAAGTAAGGTAACGAGACTTCGAGCAGTGTAAAGGCAATTAACATTGCTAAAAAAGACAATAGTATTGACTCTACCATAAACTGTCCCATTATTGTATTTCTGGTAGAACCTAAAGCCTTTCTAACCCCTACCTCACGGGCACGTTTCTCCGACTTAGCAGTTGAAAGATTCATGTAATTGATGCAGGCGATAAATAATACACAGATGGCCAGAAAAACAAATAATCGCAACTGATCAATTTTGCCCCCCACCGATTTTCCATTGTCAAAATCACCGTATAAGTGAAATTTGCTTAAAGGAAAAAGAAAAGGTTCGTATGTCATTTCTTTTAAATTGGGTTCTTTGTTTACGATGAAATGTTTTAGTGCTGCGTTTGTTGCATCTAAAGAAGCATTATCTTTAAGCTGAAATAAGGTCAAACAAGTAATTGCTCCCCAACCGTTATTTTTTTCAGACGGATTTTCCTGCTCAAAAAAAGCCCATGGCTGCAAAACATCAAACTGCATGGTTTGATTTTTTGGCAGATCCTGTATTACAGCACTAACTTTTAAGTCTACCCTGTTATCGTATTTAATACTTTGTCCGATTGGATTCTGATCGCCAAATAATTTCTTTGCTGTCGATTCGCTTATCAATACGTTATTAGGCTCAGATAAAGCAGTACCTGGATCGCCATAGATAAATTTCTGTTCAAGGATTTTTAAAAAATCAGGATCTACATTAAATCCTATTAATTTAAAATTATTCCGGTTATGGCTGTATAATTTCTGGCCATTGTTCATTGAAATGCGGGTTGCACTTTTAATGCCTGGCAATTCTGAAACCCCAGCTTTGGCCAGTTTATTCGGAACGGCCATCGTAGTGGCCAGCTTGCCGTTAAACTTTAAATTTAATGCGGCAAAATATACCTTATCGGCATTTCTATATTGCTTATCGAAACTCCATTCGTAGTTAACGTACAAAAGTAACATTAAACAACAGGCCATTCCGATAGCTAAGCCACCTACATTAATTAATGTGAAGCCTTTGTTTTTCCAAAGGTTACGTAGTGCTATTTTAAAGTTTAATCTGAACATGATAGGTTAACTGTATAAATTGTTAAACTGGTTAATTGTTATATTGCTAACTGAAAACTGTCAACTGAATTATTCATATTTAAGTGCATCAACAGGGTTGGCGTTTGCGGTTTTGTAAGCCTGAAAACTTACGGTAATCACTGCCATTAATAAAGTCCCGATAGCGGCTGTGGGAATAATCCACCATGATATTTCGGTGTGGAATTCAAACTTCATCAACCATTTATTCATTAAATAATAACTCAAAGGAATAGCGATAACGATAGCAACCACAATCATTTTTACAAAAGAGAACGAGAGCAACTGCATTAAATTAAGTAAAGAGGCGCCAAGTACCTTGCGTACACCAAATTCTTTTGTTCGTTGCTCGGCACTATAGGCCACCAAACCGAACAGCCCCAGGCAGGAAACGAATATGGCCAGTCCGCCAAAAAGATTTGAAAGGATGCCTAAAGTTTTCTCCTTTTGGAACAAATCACTGTATACGTCATCTAAAAATGAGATTTCAACCGGGTAAGCAGGATTAATATCTTTGGTAATTCGGGTAATTGTTTCAATATTTTGCTGAATGGTATTCGAAGTATTTAGCCTCATCGTGATGTAACTTGTATACTTATCGTTAAAATAAAGTATCATTGGGTTATTCGATTTATAAGGTGAATCCCATACATAATCATCAAAAACTCCAATAATCACCCTTTTATCACCAAAAATGGTAAGAATTTGCCCTACTGGTTTTTTTAAGTTCATTACTTTTGCGGTTGCAGAACTAATAAGAACGGCTGCAGAATCCGATGCAAATTTTTTAGAAAAATCCCGCCCTTCCAACAATTTTATACCATTAGTTTTTATGAAATCATAGCTGGCTTCAACCTTATTAAACAGGTTATCATTATTCTCCTGAACCATTCCAGGCCAACGAACATCGGTAAAATTTGAACCGTGGTGTGATAATTTTGTTGAAGATTTATTTAAACTTGTTACAGCATCAGATTGCAGTATTTTTTGCTTGTAAACCTCAAACTGATTTTTTAGCTGTCCATCCTGAGGAATCTCAATCAATGCTTTGGTATCTATGCCCAGTGGTCTATTTTTAATGTATTGAATTTGATGATAAATAACCAGCGTTGAAATAATCAGAACGATAGCAAAACAAAACTGGCTTACAACAAGGACTTGCCTTAAGCTTACAGATGCCAAACCTTTCGATTTTATTTTCCTTTTTAAAGTTTGGATCGGGTTAAAAGCAGATAAATAAAATGCGGGATAACTWCCTGCGATTAAACCYGTAGCGATAACTATTCCCAATATGCCAATCCAACTGGTTAAATTAAAATAAGATATGCCGAGATTGATATTTAAAAGACCATTAAATGCAGGCAAACAGATTTCGAGCAGCGCAATTGCGATCACAACCGCAATTAAGGTAAGTACCATTGACTCTGTTAAAAATTGAAAAATTAATGAAATTCGATTTGCGCCAATTGTCTTCTTAATACCAACTTCTTTCGCCCGTTTTTCTGATTTGGCCGTAGCCATGTTCATAAAATTGATACAAGCAATGAGTAAAATACCAAAAGCAAGACCAGTAAAAAGCCATATTTGTTCAATGTCGCCGCCTACACTTTTTCCATTTTCAAATTTACCAAATAAGTGCAGTTTAGCATATTGGAATGCTACGAAAGGTTGGTCGGTTTGCTTATTATTTGCTTTAACAGCCTCGTCAATTTTCCTGTTCACAACATCAATGTCTGCATTAGGATTAAGAGAAAACATCGTTACAAAACTGTAATTACCCCATCCCAAATTCTTCGCGCTTTCATCAACCATTTCATAAAAGGCCCAAGGCATTAAAAAATCGAACTTAAGTGAGCTATTTTGAGGTATATCTTTTATTACACCGGTTACCGTCAAATTTTCACTATCCTGATAACGGACAGATTTGTTTAATACATTTGTTGTACCGAAAAGAATTTTCGCCATTGTCTCAGTAAGAATTACAGATTTCGGGTTTTTCATTGCGGTTTTGGCATTACCCACAATAAATTCATAATTAAATAGCTTTAAAATATCCGGTTCAGCGAATTTCCCGTCTTTCTTAAATCCATTTTCTCCATTTGCAATTAAACTTTTTTTGATGTAGTTCATCCTTGCAAGGTTTTTTATTTCGGGAATGCGTTCCCTTAATAATGGTCCGAGCGCTGTTGTTGTTCCTTCAAATGTCTTCGACACACCGCCATTTCCATCAGGAATATTAGTCATAACCGTATACAGATTTTCTGAGTTTCTGTAGTGCTTATCAAAGTTCCATTCATAGGTAACATACAAGAGCAACATTAAACAGGCTGCCAAACCAATAGCCAACCCAATTACGTTAATAAACGAGCTTACCTTGTTTCGCCAAAGGTTACGCAGTGCAATTTTTAAGTTTAATTTGAACATAAGGTTTAGGGTTTAGCGCACAGTGTTTGGTGTTTGGCGGGGATTTATCGCTTAACGCCAAACGCTGCACGCAGGTTTTATTCATATTTTAATGCATCAACAGGGTTTGCCTTCGCTACTTTAACCGATTGAATACTTACAGTGAGTATGGCAATGATTACGGAAAGACTAATTGCGGCTATAAACGGCAATGCAGATATAGAGATGCGATACTCGAAAGCTGAAAGCCATTTATTTACAATAATATATGCTAATGGGAATGCTATAAGATTGGCAATGGCCACCAATTTTATAAAATCTTTATTTAGCAATACGAGGATATTGCCAGTGCTGGCACCTAAAACCTTACGGATACTGATCTCTTTTTTGCGTTGCTCKGCCATAAAAAGCGCCAGGCCTAATAATCCTAAACAGGAAATGAAGATTGCGAAACCACCAAACCAGTTTGAAAGTGAACCTAAAAGTTTTTCATTTTTAAATTTCACTTCAAAAGATTCGTTCACAAATTTGCGGTTAACAGGATAATTGGGTTCCATTTGCTTTACTATATCATCGATTTTACCCAGTGATGAACTGATATTTTGATTCGGATTTAACCGTACAATGATAACCCTCGCGTCGTCCCTTTGATTTACCCTGAAAATCATAGGGGCCACTCTTTGATAAGCACTTTCTATTACAAAATCTTTTACTATCCCAACTGTAGTTAGCTTTTTATCCCAGAAAGTAATAACCTTACCGATCGGATTCTTTAATCCCATCATTTTCACTGCTGCTTCGTTTAACAATATACTACTTGTATCATTAGGAAATTTCGCAGAAAACTCCCTACCACTAACCATCTTAGTTCCAATAGTTTCAACAAAATCATATCCTATTGTTCTATGGTTAAAAGAAATAGCCTCGTTTGGATTTTTACCTTCCCAACTTACACCTGTAGTATTATCTCCACCTTCAGTAAAATCTGTGCTAAAAAAAGTAACATCGCTTGCAGCGCCTGATGCTAGTAATTGCGTTTTAAGCAATTCTAATTTAACAGCATCGTTCATTTTACCGGCTACCGCTATTTGAATTAAATTGGATTGATCGTAACCAATAGGTTTATTTTTAACATAATTAAGTTGCTGATAAATTACAGCCGTACAAATAATTAAACTTGCAGCAAAAACGAATTGGCCAACCACTAATACTTTCCTCACCGAAGCGGATGAATCTGCTTTAAGCGTGAAACCTTTTAAAACTTTGATAGGTTCAAAAGAAGATAGATAAAGCGCTGGATAACTACCCGCAATAAATCCGGTTAAAATCATCAAACCCAATAATGTTAACCAAAATTTGCCATTATAATAATCGATTGTTAATTTAATATCTAACAGACTATTAAAATATGGCAAACTAACCTCAATTAAGATAAAAGCTAAAACTGTGGCGATAAATGTGATGAGCAGCGATTCTAAAAAAAACTGATTAATTAACGATTTACGTGTTGATCCAATTGCTTTACGAACACCAACTTCTTTTGCCCTACGCTCTGAGCGTGCTGTAGATAAATTCATAAAATTTACACAGGCAATTAGCAATATGCAAAAGGCCAGCACTAAAAATATTTTAAGTTGATCTATTTTACCACCTATTGATTTACCGTTTACAAAATCATCATATAAATGCCACTTGGTTAAAGGATGTAATAAAGCTACTGATGTATTATCTTTTTGATTGCGTTTGTAAATACCATGCATCAAATCATTTGCAGTAGTAAAAAAAGTATTATCCTTTAACTGAACAAGTGTTAAACACATGTTGTTCCCCCAATTGCCTTCCTTTACCCAAGATTGACGCTTTTCGAATAATGCCCAAGGCATAATACATTCAAAAATTATGCTGCTATTTGCAGGAGCATCTTCTATTACAGCTTCAACTTTTAATACTTCTTCGTTTTCGAGCTTTACTGTCTTATTAATAGGATCTTCATTTCCAAATAACTTTGTTGCAAAAGACTTGGTCAGAATAATGGTATTTACATCTTTTAAAACTCTGGCCGAATTACCTTCAAGAAATTTATAATCCAATATTTTAATAAAATTCTGATCGGCAAATACGGCATTGCTATTTATCTTATTATCGCCAACGGTAATGAGTTGTTTTCTCGGATAAGTAGTGTGAGAAGCATATTTAACGCCAGGGATTTTTTCTTGCACTTCTTTAGCCATAACATTTGGTGTCCACGCCCAGCTAAAAGTTTTACCACTTGCCTCCATGTTTTGATAAACTACATAAGTTTTATCATGATTGGAGAACTGTTTATCGTAGCTCCACTCGTAAGCAACATACAGTAGCAAAACCATGCAACTGGCTAAGCCTATGGCTAATCCTCCTATGTTAATTAAGGAGAAACCCTTGTTTTTCCAAAGGTTACGTAAGGCTATTTTTAAGTTTAATTTGAACATATTTTGTGAGGTTTACGGTTTGAGGTAAGGTCTGGGGCGCATAAACCATACGCCTTTTAGCTTTGAACCTTTTACCTTTCTTATGCCTGCACCCAATCTTCCTATCCAGGAAGATTTTGGGCAGACCTATCATTAACTAAACTAAAATCTTTTTGAGGTTGAAGGTAGGAAGGTAGAGGGTTACAGGTTGACATAATTCGACCTTCTACCTTAAAACCTTCAGTCTTCTCCCCTTATATCAGCTCTTCGTTTCTGCTTTTATTGATCTTTTCAGAAATCACGTGACCATCTTTCAGGTTGATGATTCTGTTCGAAAAACTGGCATCATGACTGGAGTGCGTAACCATTACAATGGTAGTTCCGGTTTCATTCAGTTCGCAAAGTAGCTCCATCACTTCATTACCATGAGAACTATCCAAATTTCCGGTAGGCTCATCGGCCAAAACCAACTTCGGCTTGGTAACCAAAGCCCTTGCTACGGCCACACGCTGCTGCTGCCCACCTGATAACTGTTGTGGAAAGTGACCACTACGGTTTACAATATTCATTCTTTCGATAATTTCATTTACCAGTTTCTTGCGTTCTCCAGCTGGAATTTTGTTATAAATCAAGGGTAGTTCGATGTTTTCGAAAACAGTTAATTCATCAATCAAATTGAAATTCTGGAAAACGAATCCCATATTTCTTTTACGGAAATTTGAACGTTCTCTATCGTTAAGCGTTAAAAGCTCTGTATCGATAAATTTGTAGCTTCCACTTTCGGGCTTATCCAACAAACCCATTACATTTAATAGGGTAGATTTCCCACAGCCCGACGGGCCCATGATGGAAACAAATTCTCCTGCTCCAACATGGAGGTTAATACCATTCAGCGCAGTGGTTTCTACCTCTTCAGTTTTGTAAACTTTTTCCAGATTTTCTATTTTAATCATAGTATCAAGTATTATTCTAGTATCAAGTATTTAGTATCAGGTATCAAGACCTGGTTATATTATTGTCTAATTTGTTAATTGGCGCTAAACGCCTACCTCTAAACGCTAAGCTATTTATTAATCTCCACCTGATCGTACTGGTTAAACTGATCGTAAGATGAAGTGATTACTTCATCGCCTTTCTGCAAACCATCCAATATTTCATAGTACAGATAATTTTTTCGTCCGATTTTAACGTTTTTCTTGGTGGCTTTACCATTGTTTACTACAAATACCCAAGAGCCGCCTGTACTCTGGAAAAACTGTCCCTGGGCAAGAAGCAGCGATTTGCTATTGTCAGATAAGGTTAATTTTGTTTGTAACGATAATCCGCGACGTAAACCTTCAGGTGCTGCGCCCTTAAAAACCATTTCTACCTGAAACTGACCTGCAGTAACCTCAGGGATTACTTTACTCACGGTTAAATTATAAGTTTTACCATTAAACTCACAGTTAGCGGTTTGTCCTTCTTTTACCCGATTAATATAATATTCATCAACTCCTGCCTGAAGTTTATAACCCTGCAACACGTCAATCTTTCCAATCATTTCGTTAGAGTTATAAGATTTACCGATTACCGGATCGTAAGAAGATAATTTACCAGATACAGGCGCCTTAATGGTCATATTTTCGATGTTTTTGCGGATCATCTCTAAACTTTCGTTCATTTGCCCCATCGATTGATCGATCTGAGCCAACTGCATCTTTCTGCTTTGGTTTTCTTGTTTAATCGCTTGACGCACAATTTTCAGTTTACCCTGGTAATATTCGTAATCCTGGTTCGATTTATTAAATTCCTGAAGTGTGATTACTTTTTTAGAAAATAGTGAGCTATCTAATCTATACTGACGGGTTGCTGTTCTTAAGCTATTTTCTACATCTAAAACATCCTGATTTAAAACCCTTTGATTTTGCTCTAAATCCAATCGCGATTTACGCAACTGGTTAATCTGCTCGGTAGCTGCTGTTTGACTTGAAGTATAACTCAACATGGCATTTGAGTTGGAGATTCTTAATAGGGGGGTTCCTTTAACTACCGAAGCACCATTTTCGGTAAAAATTTCGGCAACTGTTCCACCTTCTGATGAACTTACAATTACCGAAGTTAATGGAACTACACTGGCATTTAATAACACTACATCTTCAAAGTCGCCATATTCTACTTTACTGATGGTTAATTTATCGGCATCTGCGCTGTAAACTTTTTTGAGGGATAAAGTATAGCCATAAATTACAACTGTTACAAAAGCAATTGCTCCGCCTATAATTAACAGGGTTTTAGTGCTAAATCTTTTTTTCTCTATTTTCTTATCCATTGTGTTCGGTTGTACTGTTTGGAATCACTAATAACCAAGCTTGTGCCAAAAGCATAAAACATATTTAAAACACTAATAATCAACAAATTAATAGTTATCTTATTTTTTATATGTTCATTATCGGACAGTTGATGTGCGGGAGCGGACAGTTTTGGTATTTTTGCCTCACCCCTTCATCCCCTCTCCATGTGGAGAGGGGGCAGGGAGTAGATAGAAGCATGCAGAAAAGAGAAGGTCAAAAAGGCCTCTTTTTAAAGAGAATTCATATCATAAAAAACAAAACCATTATATTTAATTAACTTGACATAAGTCTATTAGATATGGAGGAGTATAAGGATAAGTTATTTCATGGTGCCAATTTGAAGCTGTTTGAGTTTTCGAAAGCATTGCGGAAAAATCAAACGGAGGCTGAAGAAATCATGTGGCAATGTTTGAGGAATAGAAAAATCCTCAATTTTAAATTTAGGAGGCAGCATCCAGTACATAAGTTTATTGCAGATTTTTACTGCCACGAGGCTAAATTAATTATTGAAATTGATGGAGGAATACATAATCATCACGAAAATCAAGAATATGATCAAAACCGTACTGATGAACTTAAGGAGATTGGAATAACGATAATTCGATTTACGAATGCGGGTGTAAATAATAATCTGAATGAGGTTATAAATGTTATTAAAAAATACCTTTCTCCTTGAGGATAGAGAGGCAGGCACCAAAAAATCACACCATACAAGAACATTAGGTTCAAACCACTTTACCACAAATCCCTCTCTTGAAGGAGAGGGACAGCAAAAAAGAATAAATATATACTAAATTAATAGGGAGAGGTTATGCTTGACGCCACAGTTTTAATTATCGATGATGATGACGATATCCTGCTTAGTGCCCGTTTGTTTTTAAAGCAGCAGGTAAAGCAGGTAATTACATGTAAATCGCCTAAAGAGATCAATGTTTTATTGAGCAAAAATGAAATTGATATCATCTTGCTGGATATGAACTACCAAAAAGGTGCAAGTGATGGCCGCGAAGGTCTTTATTGGCTAGAACATATTTTATCGATTGATAAAGATTATGTAGTCATATTAATGACTGCTTTTGGCAATGTTGAACTGGCAGTAAAGG
>NZ_JBFTRT010000125.1:0-10419 GCF_056399685.1 Pedobacter sp. 01N416 | reverse complement strand
ATTCTATACACTAAGTATAAATATTTTATCGCCTTTTATCTCATTTTTTTACCTTTGCTCAATCTCAAAAAAATTATGCAAGAAAAAATTGTTGTTTTAGGCTCTAACGGGCAAATTGGTACCGAGTTGGTAACCATGTTACGTAAAATATATGGTGATGATCATGTGGTTGCATGCGATATACGCAGACCAGATTACGATATCAAAAACTCTGCACCGTTTGAATTTGTGAATGTGCTTGATAAGGAAATGATCAATGGTATTTTTCATAAATACAAACCAACACAGGTTTACCTTTTAGCAGCTTTATTATCGGCTACAGGTGAGCAGAATCCAAAATTAGCCTGGGATTTAAATATGAACGGCTTGCTGAATGTTTTAGATTTAGCTTTAGAATATAAAACTGCAAAGGTATATTGGCCAAGTTCAATCGCTGTATTCGGCCCGAATTCGCCAAAAGATAATACCTCGCAATATTGTGTAATGGATCCGAATACCGTTTATGGAATCAGTAAACTGGCAGGTGAGCGCTGGTGCGAATATTATAACCAAAAATACGGATTAGATGTGAGGAGTATCCGTTATCCGGGATTAATCAGCTGGAAAGCTGCCCCAGGTGGTGGAACAACAGATTATGCGATTCATATTTTTCACGATGCATTGAAAAAAGGCAGCTACCAGAGTTTCTTAAATGCAGAAACGGAGTTGCCAATGATGTATATGGATGATGCCATTCGTGGAACAATCGAACTAATGGATGCACCGGCAGATCAGATTTCGGTGCGTAGCAGCTATAATTTTGGTGGGGTAAGTTTTACACCTGAGATTTTAGCAGCCGAAATCAGAAAACATATTCCGGATTTTACATTATCTTACGCCGCTAATGATCCCCGTCAGCAAATTGCAAATAGCTGGCCACGTTCTATCGACGATAACTATGCTGCAAAAGATTGGGGATGGAAACCAGAGTTCGATTTGTCGAAACTGACAATTGATATGTTGAATAATTTAAAAAAATAATATAAAGGTAGAGGGTTGAAAGGTTGAAGGCATAAGGTCTCCTATCTCAAATCTTATATCTCAATACTCGAAAAATGGGAAGAGCATTCGAATTTAGAAAAGAGAGAAAATTTAAGCGTTGGGCCAAAATGGCGGTTCAGTTTACGCGTATTGGTAAAGATATTGTAATGGCAGTTAAGGAATCCGGACCTCATCCAGAAACCAACTCGCGCTTACGTACGGCTATGCAAAATGCGAAAGCGGTAAACATGCCAAAAGATAGGGTAGAGGCAGCTATTAAGCGTGCATCTGATAAATCGATGGCCAATTACGAAGAAATTGTATATGAAGGTTATGCGCCACACGGTGTTGCCGTTTTAATTGAAACTGCTACTGATAATACCAACCGTACCGTAGCAAACGTTCGTAGTTATTTTAACAAAACGGATGGTTCTTTGGGTAAAACCGGATCGTTAGATTTCGTTTTTAACCGCAAATCTGTTTTCCGTTTTGTACCAGCTGAAGGTTTAGACTTAGAAGAGTTAGAATTTGAACTAATTGATGCTGGTTTAGAAGAATTATACGTAGAGGCTGATGAAGAAGGCAACGATATCGCTGTTGCTCAAGGTGCTTTCGAAAACTTTGGATCTTTACAAAAAGCTTTAGAAGAAAAAGGCATAGAGTTAAAGAGTTCAAAATTAGAGCGTATTGCTTTATCTCACCATGAGGTAACGGAAGAGCAGGCAGCTGATGTTTTGAAATTGATCGATAAGTTAGAGGAAGATGATGATGTGCAGGCGGTTTACCATAATATGGCAGAATAATATCAATTAGAATATTTTACAAGAGCTTGAAGATTTTTCTTCAGGCTTTTTTTGTGGTTTTTGTTTTTGAAGAGCAAAATCGGTGCTTATTGGTTACGACGGTCCCGCCATCATTTCAAGTCCTCGGCCTCGTTCCTCAACCTCCGGGCTTTCCATTTTGTCGGGTCTAGGTTACTTAGGTCAACCTAGGTAAATTAAACCTGACAGCAGCGGGCACGAACTCCCGATTTAAGCACTATTTTTATTGTTCTATTGTGTGCTTGCTTGTTTCACAGGTTTTCAATCGGGGTGAGTAAAGCGGATGGCAGGGCTTTTGGAACCGATAAGATACCGAACCTTGCTTTTCTAATTCTTTTACTCCTGATCGTCACCCTGATCCGATAGCTATCGGATTTATTTCAGGGTCTTGCCAGATAGATACTGAAACAAGTTCATTATGACGGATCGTTCTACTATTTCTTATGTGAAAATAGCCAGGTTAACAATTCTGGCTCTGCAAAGGCGCTGTCCCAGCTATTGTGGTTGGCATTTGGGTAAAGGGTAAATTTTACCTCATCTCCAACGGTTTTTAAGCGCTCGGCAATGGCAATCGAAAAAGCCGGATCAACTACATCATCTTTTGCGCCATGGAAAATCCAAAGCGGTATTTTTTGATATTTTTTAATATTGTTGGTGTTATCGCCACCACAGATGGCAATGGCAGCGGTAAATTTGCGGCGTTCTCTTCTTAAAAGCTCATAAGTACCCATTGCCCCCATTGATAAACCGCCCACATACACCTGGTCTTTGTTTATATAAGGTTTATTAAGGAAGTTTTTAACCATGCCTTGTAGCGCATGCATAATTTTGGTTGGTTTGCCACCCTCCACAAAACTGATTCTCCTTTTACCTTTTGCATCTTTCTCAAAATTGGCATTTGCCCAAAAGTCGTTTGATGGGCATTGTGGGAAAACAACAATAGCAGGGAAATTTTTGCGTAAATCATCTTTTAAAAACAATTTTCCACCATGTACCAGTTGACTGGTATTGTCATTCCCCCTTTCGCCGCTTCCATGGAGGAAGAAGATGATCGGATATTTTTGGTCGGGATTAAAATTCTCGGGAAAGAGGATTCTGTAGTAAATAGAGTCCATTCCTTTGATATAGCTTCCCTTGTCGTATTTTTTTAAGTCTTGAGCGTTTAAAAAGAGTACAGAAAAAAGAATGCAGATGGTAAAAAAAATCTTTTTCATCCGTTTTATATATTTTAAAGTTGATGAAGCTATCATGATTTGTTATTTCAAGGTGTGTTTTGATAAATTATGATGGTTTCATTTAACAAAAATAGAAAACCCTGGCTACTTTACAATAGCACAGGGTTCATAACCAAACCTAATTGTCTTTATTTGAGTGTAAAAGATGCTTCTTTTACATCGCGTGAATTTGTGCCAATGAATACTTTAAAATCGCCGGGTTCAGCCACGAATTTTAGATCAGCATTGTAAAACTTAAGATCATTTTCGGAAATGCTGAAAGTGACGGTTTTACTTTCTCCGGCTTTTAAATTAATCTTTTGAAAACCTTTTAGCTCTTTTACTGGACGGGTAATACTTCCCACAAGATCTTGAATGTATAATTGAACGACCTCTTTACCCTCATATTTACCCGTATTACTTAGCGTAACCGATGCCGTGATCGTTTTCCCTTTGGTTAAGGTATTTGAACTTAATTTAACATCGCTATAATTAAACGTGGTATAGCTCAGGCCAAAACCGAATGGATATAAAGGATCGTTGCTTACATCTAAATAGTTGGAACGGAATTTTTCGAACCATTTACCCTCTGCCAGCGGTCGACCGGTGTTTTTATGTGCATAATACAAAGGCACCTGACCTACATTTTGAGGGAAAGTTGCACTCAGTTTACCTGAAGGATTAACATCGCCAAAAAGTACATCGGCAATTGCATTTCCTGCTTCACTACCCGGGAACCAAACATTTAAAATGGAAGGAATATTTTCCTGCTCCCAGTTTAATGCCAACGGACGACCGGTAAACAACACCAGTACCACTGGTTTGCCAGTTTTAGCCAGTGCTTTTAACAGGTTTTTCTGTGTCTCGGGAATCTGGATATCGGTTACACTACTGCTTTCGCCTGTAAATTCAGAACCTTCGCCAATGGTAGCCACAATAACGTCCGATTTTTTAGCAATCTCTAGCGCTTCCTTGATCATTTCTGCTTCGGTTCGAGGATCGCGTTTGTAAGTGGGATTGTGGATGTTAACATAACGGTGTTCCATAGCAGAATCTGCTAAAAAATTAGCGCCGCGTGCGGTTAAAATTTTCGCTTTATCACCCAAAACATTTTTTAAACCTTGAAGTACCGTTACCGATTTATCGAAAAGGGCAGCAACACTCCAGGTACCGTACATGTTGGCGGTATTATCTGCCAATGGACCGATTAAGCCAATAGTCCCTGATTTTTTTAATGGAAGTATATTATTGTTATTTTTTAGTAACACGAAGCTTTCAGCAGCAATTTCACGTGYAGCCTGACGGTTAGCTGGACTAAAAACCTCTTTTTCTGCTCTTTCTGCATTACAGAATTTATAAGGATCAGCAAATAAACCAAGTTTATATTTTGCCTGAAGCACTAATCGGCATGCCCTGTCTATTTGTGCCATGCCAACTTTTTTCTCTGCCAATGATTTTTTTAAAGTACCTAAAAAGCCTTCGCCCACCATATCCATATCAATGCCAGCATTTAAAGCCAGGGCAGAAACAGTTTGTAAATCGCCCATGCCGTGGGCAATCATTTCAGGAATACCTGTATAATCAGTTACCACGAACCCTTTAAAGCCCCATTGGTTACGTAAAACATCGGTCATTAACCATTTGCTTCCGGTTGCAGGGATACCATCAACTTCGTTAAAAGAGGCCATAATACTGGCTGCTCCTGCATCAACAGCGGCTTTATAAGGGGGGAAATATTCATTGTACATGCGCACTTTGCTCATATCGGTGGTATTATAATCTCTGCCAGCTTCAGCAGCACCATAAAGCGCATAATGTTTTACGCAGGCTAAAATTTCGTTATTAGCCTGAAGTTTACCTTGATAACCTTTCACCATGGCTGCGGCAATTTGTGAACCTAAATAAGCATCTTCGCCACTTCCTTCCGAAATGCGGCCCCAACGCGGGTCTCTAGAAATGTCGACCATAGGAGAAAAGGTCCAGTTAATTCCACTTGCACTGGCTTCTATCGCAGCAACCCTTGCCGATTTTTGTACGGCGGCCATATCCCAAACGCAACTCATTCCTAATGGAATGGGGAAAACGGTATTATAACCATGGATTACGTCCATTCCAAAAAGCAAAGGGATTTTCATGCGGCTGTTTTCTACTGCAATCTTTTGAACTGCCTTTATCTTATCTACTCCTTTAATGTTAAATAAACCACCAACTTGTCCATCTCTGATTTTTTTAGAAATGTCGCTGCTGTTAGCCTGGCCGGTGGTGATATCGCCAGAACTTGGCAGGTTCAATTGACCAATTTTTTCATCAACGGTCATTTTCGCCATCAGATTGCTGATGAAGGTATTCATCTTTGCATCTGCTGCCGAAACAGGTTTTTTTGTTTGTGCTGATCCATTCAGTACAAGCAGGGTTAAAAAAACAACCAGGATATTCGCTCTCTTCATTATATGTGTGTTTTATTCTTTTTATTAGTTGGTGCTCGTTTCCAACGAATGCCTAAATAGCTTTACGATTTTATCGTGTTTTAACATTAATCGCTTAAAGCGATTGTTTATTTCCACACTCGTTAGAAACGAGCGTGAGCTATGTATTTTATTAATCAACTTTCTTTACCTCGGTTTTTGCCGATACACCATTCTCATTTATTGCTTCAATGGTAAAATAATAAGCTTTTTGGCTGTCCATTGCTTTGAACCAGTACTCGTTAAAATCATGGATCATAATGCAATTGTATAGCTTATCTGGCGCAGTACCGTAGTAAAGATTATAGGCAAATGCATTATCAACAGGCTGCCATTTGATGTAGGCGCTTCGTTTATCTTTTTCTGTCCTCAATACAATCAGGTTTTTAACCTTTGTTGGTTTTTCTCCATTTCCATTGCCGAAAACACGTAAGCCGCTAATGGCAAATTTTCCGGTTGGCATATGGATGTTTATCATTTTGATGAACCTGGTTTTTACTAGTGTCTGCAGTTCGATATAATCGTGCGGCACATCGGTTTTGTTCTGGCTTTTATCAACCAGGGTAGTCCATTTTTTACCATCAGTTGATGATAGAATCTTATATTGATGGTAAATTCCGATCTGTTTACCAATAAATTCTGCATCCTGATCTGCATAATTAATCTGGATGGCATTAACGGTTGCCAGACTACCCAGATCGGTTTGGATCCATTCTCCATTATTAGCGGTTTTGGCACTCCAATAGGTCTTAATGCTTTCATCAACAGCATTATTGGCATTAAAGCTTCCTAAAGTTGAAGAAACAGTAATGGGTTTTTTATAGTTAATTAGCATCCAACCTGGGCCTGCCGGACCACCTTCTTTTCTTTCGGAAGGAAGATAGAGGGGGTAGTCTCCAAAGGCAGTATTGGTCCACATCACATCGTCTTTATCAAAACCGGTTGGCCAGATACCCATTCTGCGCTCCCAGGTGTTTTTTACACAGATAATGCTGGTAGAAATGTGCCAGTAATTTTTACTGTTATCTTGAAAGGTTGCACCATGCCCTGCACCACGCGAAAATCCACCACCTTTATAACTTAAAGGATCAGATTGAGGCGTAAATGGGCTATCGTAAAACAAAGGTTTGGTTCCAACCACCACTCCATCAGAATAACCGCTAAATTCGGTTCCTGGTGCTCCGTATTGAAAGTAATATTTGCCATTATGTTTGGTCATCCATGCACCTTCGGCAAAAGGATCAAGAAATGTATTGTCCATATATTCGCCAAAACGCTGCCAGCCATACCGCCAGCTTTCAAGCAGGTACATTGGTGTGCGGGTACCTTTAGGTTGAAAAGTTTTGCGGTCTAATTCCACACCATACATGGGGTAGTTATTACTGCTTCCGTTATACATGTAAAATTTGCCATCGTCATCGGTAAAAAAGGACGGATCCCAGCCACCAATTTCTAAAGAATCAACCAATGGGAACCATTTGTTCCCTTTTGGATCGGTACTTCCCCATAAAGTGAAGTTTTTAGTATAGGTACTCCCGAAAACGACCATGGTATCGCCAACGATGCCTACCCCTGGTGCACAGAGTTCATCTTTTGTTTTGTTCCATGGACGGAGAAATTTTCTTTCATGGAATTTCCAGTTCAGCATATCAGCGCTATGCCAATAACCCCATTGGTTGGTGCTGAAAAGATAGAAATCGCCCTTATAATTTACAATCACCGGATCGGCAGTGGCACGGTGTTTCCCCCATTCGGTAAAAGATTCGAATGGTGTATAACCATAATCTACATTGATTGGATTGCAGTAAGTTTTTTGATTTTGTGCAAATGCCGAAGCAGTGCAGATCATGATTGCTATTGTTATAATCAGCCTTCTCATTTTATTTTTTTAAAGTAGGATGTTCAAAACCTAATTTTTGTAATCCATTCTGAACATTCTTGTTTCCCATAAAAAGCTTCCAAAGTAGGCCCGATCTGTAATTTTCGATCATCACAACTATTGGGCCTTGGTCGATACCTAAATATCTTTTCGGATACCAATTGTCCTGCTCTGAAAAGGCATCGTAAAAACCATATTTCCCCCAAACTTTATCGCCCAGATCTTCGTAAAGATGCCTGATTACCCTCATCGATTCTTTTGGAGTGTATGGGATCGATGATATAGCTGCAGTAGGAGAGATTACGCCAAAATCTTCCTGAGGATTGTGTGCTGCATAACCTTTTACCGAATAACTGGCTGTTAAACCCCAATTGTTTTCTCCATAACCTTTAAATTTCTTTGGGTTGGCCACACAGTAATCGTGTATGGCAAGTGTGTGGTTTACGTTATTTTCCCAATAATTTGCATAACGGTCTTTTAATCCTTTCGGATTTAAACCTAAATAGGAGTAATGTGCCCAAAATAATGGTCCTACTGAATTTTTCTGACCTTGATAATCAAGTGTAAAAGGATGTCCGTAAAATTTGAAACTAGTTTTAATCTGCCCGTTTCTTGCCCAACCTTCGTGATACACCTCTGCAGGGATACCATGCGTGGGGGATGAGGCGGCCATTACATACATAATCAAACATTCATTATAACCTTTAACCGGAAAGTTCATTTCCCATTTATACGCTGGCGACCAATGCCAGTACAATACATTTTGGCCATTGCGGTACCAGTTAAAATCGATTCCTTTCCAAAGTTCATCAGCTTTTTTCGCTAATGCCTTTTCACCATCCGTTCCATTTTTATAATATTCGTTAATACAGATTAAGGCCTGTGCAACAAAAGAAGTTTCTACAAGATCGCCTCCATTATCTTTTTGCCCAAAAGGACGTACTTTGGCAGTTTCTCCATTTATCCAATGCGACCATGCACCATGAAAACGATCGGCTTTGGATAGAAAATCCAATATTTTGTTTAATCTGTCTAATCCTTCTTTTTTTGTTACATAACCTCTATCAATACCGCTTAAAATGGCCATCAAGCCAAAGCCAGTTGCACCGGTTGCCACTGTATTCTTATCATTTTCCGGGTACACATTATCCACATGAAAGCGTTCTCTACCAGCACCTGATGTTGGTTCAGCCCCATCCCAAAAATATTGGAAAGTCTGTTTTTGCACAAGATCCAGTAATTCAATGTCGGTAAGGTTTTTTTTGATCTTCAGATCAGGATTGTATGCCTGTTTTTCACGCTGTGCACATGATGATAGCGTAAAAAGGGTAAATGATAATAAAAGGAAGTTTCGGAATATAAATTTCATTGCTGCTGTATAATGTTAAAGATTGGGACTGCTAAAACCAAGATTTTTCATGCCTGTTTTAACTTCGGGAGCAGACATAAATAAGTTCCAGATTAATTTGGTTCTATAATTTTCGATCATCACTACTATTGGTCCCTGATCTATGGCCAAAGTAGAAGAAGCAAACCATTGATCTTTTAGCGAGAAAGCATCGTAAAAACCATAATCTCCCCAGGTTTTGTTGCCCAGTTTATAATAAAAATATTTTAGCGCCTGCATCGATTCGGTTGGCGTATACGGAAAAGATGATAAGGCTGCGGTAGGGGCAATTACACCAATATCATTGTTCGGCGCACTTGCAGTATATCCGTTAGGAATATCACTTGCCGTTAAACCCCAGCAATTTTCGCCATAACCATAGTTTCCGAGCGGATTAGCTTTGCAATAATTATAATTAATCTGCGTGTGTGCTTTAGCCTGTGTTTCGTAATTTGCGTAAGCATCGCTTAACCCTGTTGGATTGATGCCCAAGAAAGAATAGTGTGCAAAAAATAATGGGCCACCATTGGCTGTGCCTAAAGGAAGTTGAACACCATAATAGGTATTCCCATTTTTCATTGCTCCATTTTGTGCCCAACCAGTATCATAAACAGTTTTAGGGATCGAATAAGTAGGAGAGGCTGCTGCCATTACATAAGTGATCAGGCACTCGCTCCAGCCTTTAATGGGCAGGTTCATGTCCCAGTTATAATTAGGGCTCCAATGCCAGTAAAGTGTATTACTGTTATCTTTTCTGTACCATGTCCATTCTACGCTGTTATAAATGGTATTAATATCAGCTCGTAACGCAGTTTCTGCTGCATCAGTTCCATTAAAATATTGACGGGCGGTAATTAAGCCTGCCATTAAAAATGAAGTCTCAACGAGATCGCCACCATTATCTTTGGTACTGAACGGAATTACTTTTCCGGTATTGCCATCCAGCCAATGTGGATAGGCGCCATGAAAACGATCGGCAGTTTTTAAAAAGGATACCATCTTTTGGATCCTCGTCAATCCATCGGCCCTGCTGATGAAATTTCTGCTGATACCAGTAACCAAGGCCATGATTCCAAAACCCGATCCACCAGAAGTTACGGTATTACCAGATGTATTTCTTTCCCTTGCAAGGCCACTGGTTGGGTGTGCAAAATCCCAGAAATATTTAAAAGTCTGCTTTTGAACTAAAGTTAAAAGGTCGTCGTCGCTGATGCGGGCAAATTTATCTGCATCATCAACAGCAGTGATCAGGTTTACAGCAACCGCCGATTGAAGTTTGCCACCGGTTTTTGATGATAAATTGTTATTAACGTTTAAGATATATTTAGTAATGGGCTGCAATGCAGTAGCAGTAATTACAACCGTATTATCGTTGTTCTCTAATTTGGAAGTGAATGCTGCCGGATTTCCAGAGGCATCGGTAAGGGTAACGTTGCCACTTATAGAAGTAGAATTGATTGGTGATGAGAATGTTATTTTGATAATTGGGTTATTGTTTAAGCCATAATAGGTAAAGCCACTGTAAGCATCGTTTACCTTTAAATCGCTAAAAGCGAAAGATGATGGTGTAACAGGCGGATCAACCGGTGCTGGTGTATCGCCTTTTTTGCACCCAAAAAAAACAGCCGATAAG
>NZ_JBFTRT010000124.1:0-18751 GCF_056399685.1 Pedobacter sp. 01N416 | reverse complement strand
GGATATCGATGTTCTCGATAGATAATTTAGTGCTTTTGTAATTTCCATCAGTATTTGAACCAAGTACATCAAAATTGATTTTATTGATAGCAATGGGCAAAGCCGAATATTTAAAATAACCATTGTTTAAGGCTACTTTTAATGAAAACTTGGGTACGGTTGCAATTACAGTATCAACCTGCCTTATGCCAGAGTGGACAAGTTTTTTGCTGTATTTTCCATCTGCATTAATGTTCATATTTAATCTGCCTTTTAGTTGTAGGGCATCCAGGTTAACAACTTTTGCCCATTTTTCTAAGTCGATATTCGAGCGGGTATCTGTGTAGATTTCGGGTTCTTTAAAACCCTTTATTTTTGTAACTGAGGCCACGTAATCTTTCCCGATATTGAAGTAAAGACTGTCCATATTAATCAATAGGCTATCCGTATTCAAGCCAGGAAGTTTTGTTTTTAAATTTAAAAATAGGTTACTGATCGGCTCTGGCGCATTTGGATTGGAAATTGAACCATCTCTTACTTTCATATTAAACGAAAGCGTAGGCATGCTGTGCGTGGCGGCAATGTATTTCCCGATTAAAGAAGCATCAATCTCTGCATAACCTTTAACTTTTGTTTTTTGTAGTTTATCGGCAATTTCTGAAGGTAGTGCAGTGAAAATGTTCTGTAAATCTGTTTCTTTCGCCCTGGTTCTGAAATCGATATCGTAACCATCTTTTAAGAATGAAAAATGTCCCACAAAACGAATCGGAAGCGAATTGATCATTAAATTGTTCTCATCGAAAATCAAATTAAGGGAGTTGGTATTCACTTTTGTAATCAGATTGGCATTTATTTTTTTCTTGATTAAATAAGGGGTATTGGCATAATAAACATCCATTTCATTGATAGAAAGATTGCTTTTTAAGTCAAATATCGCATTGCTGAGGTCGCCTTTTCCTGTGTAATTAAGTCCTTTGGTTCTGATGAGCATAGGAATTGAACGGTCGCTGTAAGTAAGGTTGCTGTTGTTGATGAAAATCCCTTCAATCTTTATAGCTGTGTTGCCTTCGCTGGTACTTGGAGTGTTTTCCTTTTTGCTTTCGTAAACATTATAATTCGCATGACCTTTTTCATCGCTGAGGATATTGATGCGCGCATCATCTAAATAGAACTGATCAATTTTAACCTGTTTAGAAAATAGCGAAAGCAGGTTTATGCCCAGGGCTAACTTTTTGGTATAAATGAGCGTATCCTGTTGGAACGGTGCAGAACCTTTTAATAAGAAGTTATTCAGGTTTAAAGTTAATGAGGGGAAATGATTGAAAAAGGAAATGTTGGTACTTTCAAACTTTACCTCGCCTTTTATGTTTTTATTAATAACCTGTGTAATTTCTTTGGTAACCGTCTGCGGAATTACATAGGGGATAACAATTAGAAGGGCGATTAAGGAAACGATCGTAATCGCGAATATTTTTAGGAACTTTTTCAAGATTTTAATTTAAGGGCACGTTCAGCGACAAAGATAGTCTTTAGATGAATTAGGAATAAAGATTTAACATTTTTGTATTATAAAATATATTTATACCTTTGTTCTGTAATAAAAATAGTTACAGTATGAATAGCAGTCATTTCTCCATATCGCTCCACATTCTTACGCTGCTCGATCAGGTAAAGGGGCAGCTATTGAATTCAGAATACATTGCCGGAAGCATTAACTGTAATCCTGTTTTGGTAAGGAAGGAATTGGCCAACCTACATAAATATGGTTTTGTGCAGAGCAAAGAAGGGAAGGGCGGAGGCTCTACATTGGCAAAAAATCCTGCCGATATTAATCTGGGCGATGTATACCGGGCTGTTAAACAAAAAAGTTTGCTAGGCGAAAGCAAAAATGAACCAAATCCCGATTGTCCGGTAGGGAGGCAGATTACCCTACACTTAAACGATTTATATGATGATGCCGAAACCGCTTTGGTTAAAAATCTTTCATCTAAAACATTAAAAGATTTTAGTGCAAGCTTTAAATAAAAAATTTTGAACATAACTGTAACAAAAAATGTTACAATTTAAATTAGATTAATAAATTTTAAAAATTAAATAACATGAAAGTAGCATTAATTGGAGCCTCTGGATTTGTAGGCAAAGCCATTTTAAACGAACTGGTAAGTCGTGGAAATGAAGTGATCGCCATTGCACGCGATACCGCTAAAATTGAAAATAACAATGATCAGGTAAGTAAAATCGCAGTTGATGTTTTGGATACTGAAAAATTAGCAGCAGTTTTAAAAGGTGCCGACGCAGTGGTAAGTGCTTTTAACGCAGGTTGGACCAATCCGAATTTATATAACGATACGGTACAGGGAGCAGAGGCTATTCAGGCTGCAGTAAAAGCATCGGGCGTTAAACGTTACATTTTTATCGGCGGAGCGGGTACTTTGCAGATTGATGGTCACCAAATTGTAGACGGGCCGAACTTCCCTGCAGAATACAAGCCAGGTGCAACAGCAGTAAGAGATTATTTTAATACGCTAAAACAAGAGAAGGAATTAGATTGGTTATTTTTTAGTCCGGCTATTGAAATGCACCAGGGGATCACCACCGGCCGTACCGGGAAATACCGCTTGGGTAAAACAAGCCCTGTTTTTAATGAAGAAGGCCGTTCTATTTTATCAGTAGAAGATTTAGCAATCGTTATTGCCGATGAGCTGGAAAATAAGGCACACCACCAGGAGCAGTTTACGGCAGCGTATTAGAGAAGTTGGTTCATTAGTCATTAGTTCATTGGTCATTGGTGGGCGGCAGATTGCCCAGGGTTGATGGTTCATGGTCAACAAGCTTGCTAGGTTATCGATCATGGCCATAAAACCATTGACCATGAACCAACGTTAGGATCAGGGTTGGATTTGGACACTTAGACTAATGAACGAATGGCTATTGAACTAATGAACCAATTAACCTTTTTTCATAATTAGTATTAAGTTCTTATCTTCGTGCCATGTATCGCCTTATTAAACCAATATTCTTCAAATTTGACCCTGAAAACGTACATTATTTTGTAGTGAAGCGGTTAAAATGGTTTAATGATAAATTCCCGCTTGGTAAAACCATTATCCGGAGCAGCTTTGATGTTCACATTAAAGGTTTAGAACGTGAGGTTTTTGGCATAAAATTCAGAAATCCTGTTGGGTTGGCCGCCGGATTTGATAAAAATGGAGAATATGTGGAGCCGCTTAGCAATTTAGGCTTCGGATTTATTGAAGTGGGTACGGTAACGCCAATGCCACAGCCCGGAAATGATAAACCCCGTATGTTCCGTTTACCTAGTGATGAAGCTTTAATTAACCGGATGGGCTTTAACAATAAGGGCGTAGATGTAATGGCTGAGCGTTTGCGCTTGCTAAAAGATAAACATCCTGATATTGTGGTTGGTGGAAACATCGGTAAAAACAAGGCTACTCCAAATGAAGATGCAGTAAACGACTATATTAAATGTTTCGATCGCCTTTTTGATGTGGTTGATTATTTTGTGGTGAATGTAAGTTCGCCCAATACCCCGGGTTTACGCGAGCTGCAGGAAAAAGAACCGTTAAAAAAAATCCTCAATACTTTACAGCAACGAAATCGTAAAAACGATATTTCACGTCCGATTTTATTGAAGATTGCACCCGATTTAACTGACGCGCAACTGGACGATATCATCGAGATTGTTGCAGAAACCAAAATTGCTGGTATTATCGCCACCAATACAACCATTAGCCGGGAAAATCTGGCTACAGAAAAAGACTTGACTACGCAAATCGGTGGTTTAAGCGGTAAACCTGTTAAAGAACGCGCTACAGAAGTAATCCGTTATCTTTCGGAGAAATCGAACAAAGCATTTCCAATTATCGGGGTAGGTGGTATTCATTCGGCAAAAGATGCAAAAGAGAAATTAGATGCCGGCGCATGTTTGGTTCAATTGTATACTGGTTTTATATATGAGGGACCAGGGTTGATCAAAAGCATCTGTAAAGAGCTGGTTTAAAGATAGTCGTCACCCTGAACCGAGCTTTAGCGAGCTCACCGAAGGTAATTTATTTCAGGGTCTATCTTGCAGGAAAGATGCTGAAACAAGTTCAGCATGACGACCGCCCTAATGAACGTGCACTAAAAACAAATATAGAATTAACAAAAGATGTGTCCACACGATACGCCTGCGCGGGAAAGACGGCCAATCTATTAGAATCTGTCATTGATAGCCTTTCGGAGACCTTTACTAATTGAAAACATATTGGGTTATAGGCTAAATAACTATTTCTGCCGGCTTACCATTTCATTAATCCAGATTGGTGCAAATGGAGAAGTACAGCCTTTAGAAACAGGATAATCGCGGTAAATACCAAGTTTTTCGCCGATGGCTAAGGCTCTTTCTCTATAATCAGGATGGTTAATGCCAATCTGAGCCAATGCGGTATTCATCGTCCATTGGATTTCTGGTGCTGCTTTAGGCATTTCTTTTTCAATCCGATCGAGAATTGAAGGGATATCTATTCCTTCAGGTGCTCTGGTTATGCGTCCGCTGGTTAAGCTCCAGCCTGCACGGGCCAGCATAATATTTCCCGAATTCATCCACTTTTCTCTGAATTGTTCCTTATCAGGGTATTCTTTAACAATGTAATTGTAAAACCAATCAGCTGCCCAGGTAAAATTTTCTGAAGCTACCATTTGCTCAATCTGTTCTGCAGACAGCGCTTTTGGTTTAAGGATTAAGATGGCTAGCAATCGAGCATCAATATTTTCAGTTTCCCAGAGTTGAAGTGCAAGTTCATGATCGGTTTTGATCTTTTTGGCTATGGCCCTGATGTCGCCCATTTTAACGCCAAAAATATTTTCTCTGGCGCCGTTCTTAATATGCATGGCGCGGACTTTCTCCTCGCCGAGCGATTCTAGTTTTGAAAGAGTTTCTGTAAGATTCATGGTTTTACCTTTCGCTGTTTCCAAATTTAGGTATTTCCTTTACATTGAAGTAAAGAGCCTTGGCTTTAGATCACTTTTTTAAAGTATGCGCCGATCAATTTATAAGTTATTCTTTTGTTTGTGAATTTTCCATCTGCTTGGACTAGGGGGATAGATATTTCTTTTTCGTCGCTATTATAGTAAGGATAAAAGTGTTCAATCTTATGTTCATTATCCTTGTTTATTCTTGCAGAATAATCTATTTCATAGCTTAATTCGTTCGTTAACCCTGATTTTGTTGAAATCAGTTTAAGATTATTGTTTAACACATTTTTCTCTACTCTTAATAATTTTACCTTGAAATAAAATAGAGCGCTACTTCCGATAAAAAGCTCTGTTAAGATATAATATCTTTGTTTGTTGATGGTCAGGTCATAGATTTTAAGGGGTGTAACACCTGGATCATTTTTCTTTATGAATGCTTTTGTGATGCCTGCAGTTTGTGTCTGGTAAATGTTTCTGAATCTTCTTTGTGTGCCACCAGTTTGATCATCCCATGAATAGATTCTTAAAAAGCCATCTTTCGAACTGGTAATTTTTAGTCCCATTTTATTGAGTTGATCAAACTTTGATTTTAAAGATTCTGGATTTCTATTTAATGTTGATAGAGCTTGTTTTTCAAAATTATCATTGAATAATTCCAGAGAATCGAAACTGTTTTTGCCGTATTTTTCTGCAGACCAATTTGAAATCTTTTGAAATGAATTTGACAGTTTTTTTTCTAATGCTATGTTGCTTTGACAAAAAGCCATAGATGGAAAAAATAAGAATGAGATAAAAAGAATAGATTTTATTTGCATGGCTAGAATCAAATTAGCAAGTCAATAATTTAAATAAAAATTACAAATAAAAAAAGCATCCTTTGATCAGAAGGATGCTTTAAATTCTTTAAGAAGAAATTTCTAAAAACTATTTTGCCAAAGCAGCTAAAACAGCATTGTTTTTAGCTAATTGATCGTTTTTAGGTTGTGCAGAGCGGCTTCCTAACTCAATGTTAGTTGCTCTCTTTAAAAATGCTACCTCTTGGTGAGCTGTATTTTTATTTCTTCTGTCTTTTCTTTTTAATCTGGTAACTGCCATGGTAATAACCTTTTAATTATTTTATTTGTACAAATGGAGGTCGAGAGCGGATTCGAACCGCTGTAGAAGGTTTTGCAGACCTCTGCCTAGCCACTCGGCCACTCGACCCTTAAATTCAAGGCTGCAAAAATAGCAATTATTAGTTAGCCCGCAAATAATATCTTAATTTAATTTCGAACTCGCACTAACTCAGCACAAAAGATTGCCGCACTTACTGCTACGTTTAATGATTCGGCCTCCCCAATTCTCGGAATGGTTACCGGTTTATTTATTTTTTTGATCACTTCTGCTGATATTCCCTTTCCTTCATTGCCCAAAATCACCAATCCTTCTGCTCCCCATTGCGTTTTGTAAATCGATTCGCCATCTAACAGCGCCCCAAATACAGGGATGGTATTTTCCGCTAACAAGGCTGGCAGATCTGCTTCGTAAATATTTACCCGCGCCAAAGAACCCATTGTGGCCTGTACGGTTTTTGGATTGAATACTTCTACACAATCAGCAGAGCAGATGATGTTTTTAAAGCCAAACCAATCTGCCGTTCTGATAATGGTACCCATATTACCTGGATCCTGAACACCATCTAAAACCAAAGTGAACTGATTTTTTAACGCTGTTAACGCTAATTCTCTGTTTTTTGGGATATGAACGAGCGCTAAAAAGCCTTGTGGGGTTTGCAGCGTACTAATCTTATCTAATTCGGCGTTCTTTACTTCAAATAAGTTTATATTTGCAGGCAATTTGGGTAACAAATTGTAATGTTCGCTGTTGTAAAATATAGTATGGATCTGGTAGCTTGACTGAAAAAATTCTTTTATGGATTTTATACCTTCAACAATAAATAAACCATGTTCTTTACGGTATTTTTTTTGATGTAACGACTTTATAAAACTAATCTGTGATTTTGAAAGCATACCAAAACTCAATAAATATTAAACTGAAAAGCACTGCAATATTACTATTTATTATTGTTTTAATTCAGGCCTGCTCATCAACTAAATACATTGCCGACTATCAATCGATAGTGAAAAAGGTAACTATTGATAGTGTTGATGCTAAATTTGAAGAACAGGCTTACAATTATGTTCAGAAAGATATCAGGCCGGCATCTAAGCTGAGTATCAATGTGCCTTTGTACAATTTGTTCAATACAAAAGATGGTCGGTATAAAACCAGCGATATTAAGCCGTTTGGTACACCCCCTGCTATTTTAGATAGTACATTGGTCGAAATTTCCAGAACACAGATACAGAAGTTTTTAAAAAGTAAGGGCTACCGCCAGGCCGAAGTAACTTCTGCCATCAAGATTGCAGATAAAAAGGCCGAAATTGTATTCAGTGCAAAACCTGGGCCTGCTTATTTTATTGAGAAACTTTCTGATTCGATCCCAAATGCAAATATTAGGAACCTTTACGAATCGAATAAGGCTAAAATATCCCATTTACACAAGGGAATGCAGTACGATGAAGACTCTTTAACTTATGAAAGGGAGCAGATTTATCGCATTATGAAAGAAAATGGATATTTCTATTTTTTAAGACCTTATGTAAATTTTGATGTATATGGTGCTGAACCCAGCTCTAAGACTAACAAAATCGATTTGAACCTTAATGTAACAGATCCTGCAAATGGACCGCATAAACAGTTTAATATTGGTTACACACATTTGTTAATTGCGCCAAATCCTGACGGTTTGCCCGATTCGGCAAGATATAAATTAAGCAAAGATACTTTGAACGGGATTATTTATACCGATTTCTCTAAGCGTTACAGGCGTAATCCGATCGTTCGTTACGATTTTCTGAAGCAAGGTGACCTTTATGACATCCGGAACGAAAATCTTACTTACGATCGCTTGTATGAGCTAAATGTTTTCAAAAACGTAAAGATCGATTATTTCAGAAGGGACAGTACCTCAAATAAAATCAATGCAATCATTTTGCTCACCCCTCAAAAGGTAATGAGTAACCGCGTGGAGGGTGAGGTTCCGTTTAATGGTGGTACCGTTGGCTTTACCCTCGGAAATACTTATACCAACAACAATATTTTTAGAGGAGCAGAACGATTTGAACTCCAGGTGAAAGGTGGTTTGCAATCGCGTATAGGTAACGGTGCCAAGGTTTTTAGTGATATTTATCAGCGCGATTTCTCAATCAGTGCGAGTATTTCGGTACCGAGATTGATGATCCCTTTTTATAACCCTGTTTTAGGTGGAAACGGAATGCCGCACACTACTTTTGCAACCAGTTACATTTATGCCTTACAAAAAGATGTTTCGGTACGAAGGATTTTTATCAACTCCATTACTTACGATTGGTTTGAAACCAAATCTAAACTCCACTCTTTTACCCCATTAAATTTTGAGTACCGTTTTGGTAACCTCGATACATCAAAAGTGGATGCAATTACCCGCTTTAACAACCTTTATTATTCTTCACTACTCGATCGTAAAGATTTAACACTGGGTATGAAATATACCTACACGTTGAATTCGGATAAGTTAAACCAACTGAGAACCTTTGTTTATTTAAGGGCAGGGATGGATATTGCAGGCAATATGTTGCAAGGCATATCTAAACTAACAGGTTCAAAGCATGATCCGGCAAACAACGACCCGGCAAAGATATTAGGCTTGCCTTTTAACCAGTACACCAGGCCAGAGGTAGATATTAGGTGGTATAAACATTTGGGTGGCGAAAGGCAATTTATTGCCCGTTTAAACACCGGATTAGCCTACGCTTATGGTAATTCAATTTTAACAGGTATTCCTTTCGAAAAGCAATTTTTTGCCGGTGGATCTAACGGCTTAAGGGCTTGGCAGGCCAGAACCATCGGTCCAGGTAATTATAATAGACAAGTACTTGCCAGCGATGAAGTACGGAAGGCTGTTTTTGGGCTGGATCAATTGGGTACTTTACGGATAGAAACTAATTTTGAATATCGGTTTACACTTGCACGGAAATTTTTCGGGGCTACTTTGAAAGGGGCTGCCTTTGTTGATGCCGGTAATATCTGGAATATCCGCAGAGGGGAGTCGATTACGCTTGAATACCCTGAGTTGGATGAATTGACCGTGTTTAAGCTTAGTAAATTGGCTAAGCAAATTGCTATTGGTACTGGGGTTGGTTTAAGGTACGATGTTCAGTATTTTGTTTTCAGGTTTGATGTGGGACTAAAACTTAAAGATCCTCAGTTTATCGGATCAGACCAGTGGGTAATCAGCAAATTTTTATCTGGGGCCAGGGATTTTAAAAATAGCTATAACGCCACACACGGGCCTGATACCTATCGTTTTCTACAGTATAACTTTGGTATTGGTATGCCATTCTAATTAACCGAAAAGGCTTAATATTTTGGGTTTGGTATCCGGATCTTTAAATGAAAATTCTTTAAAGGGTTGCCATCTTTTATCCATGTGTTTGTAAACAGAAAAGGATGAAACAGGGAACTCTCGTTTAAATTTCCGGTCTTTAAATTCGGCAGAAAGCTGTTTGAAAATGGGTGGTTTTACATCTCTAAACGCTAAAGTTAAATGTGGATTGAATTTTTCTTTTTTCGCTATCAGTTTTAAAGGTTGTAATGCTTTAGTAATCTGTTTTTCCAGGCTCATTAAGCCCTCATTTTGTTCAACATCGAGATAAAAGGTATGCTCCAGAAATGAACTGAAGTTTCGGAGTACCTGTGTAAATGGCTGACTGAAAGCGGCATCTGCTAAAGCTTTAAAAAATCTTTTTTCTGCATCGTAAGCTGAAAGCTTTACCGGAGGGTATAAGGTGATGTGTGCCGGACGTTTTAATGATTCATACACATTAAATTTCTCTGAAATGTATGTTCTAATCTCATCTATGTCTTCTACAACAGAAACAGGAGGAACTAAACACACTAAAAATAGATTTTCCATAAATCAAATTTACTAAAAATTTTAGTAAAAAAGTAATGATGAATTGTTAATTTTCTACCGTGATAAACTGCCGATTGAAATAATCGGCATCTCGCTTCGATCGGGCTTAGGTGGCTACAACTGTGCTGCTATCTGTGGTAAAATAAACCCGACCGACAGCGTTATCCCGATTTAAAGGTTTTTTTTTATCGTTATAATTTTATCGGGATTAAGCAAAGGGCGGGGCTGGTATAACCGAAGCACCACAGGCCTTGCTTTTCTAAAAAAAGAGAATTCGCATTAGACCTTATACGCTAAACGATTTGTTATTGATTAAGCAAAGGGCGGGACTGGTATAACCGAAGCACCACAGGCCTTGCTTTTCTAAAAAGAATAAGAGAATTTATAGCATGAGATTGCTTTCCCGAAAAATCGGGACAGGCTGTCGTTCCTCCTCGCATCCGATAGCTATCGGATGACGATTTTATTTAGAAAATCAGACGAGGTTTTTTAACCCATCGAATATACTTTCGAAAAAGGTAGAAAGGTTTAAGCCATTGCTGTGGTTAAAATACACAAATACCAGAAAAACAATGACCACAAATATGATCAGTTTGCGGAAGGCAAAGGCAATAATTACCAGTATAATCGGAATGATGAAAAGCCATAAACTATTTATGGCATACGGACTTAAATCGGTATCTTTTTTATATACATACACCAGTTTGCTGTGGGTGCCAGAGTCGTTTTGATGTTTGATGTAAACGAAGGTAGATTTATCGATGGGTAAAGGTAGCACGGCTATGCCATCATTAAATTTTAATACCTGTGTAAAACCACTTACACTAAAGGTGTAGATTCCGTTTATGTTTTCGTTGGGGTTGTTTAAAGAATCGGCTGCTATAATGGCCAGTTTGTTGTTTTTAAGCAAATTTTCTTTTACCAGAAAATTATTGATTGCTGCGGTTTGTGCATGGCTGAAAAACCCGATTAAACACAGTGAAAGCAAGAGTAAGATTCGTTTCATTCGATAGAACGTTTATTGTAAATTAAATAACCGATATGCAATAATACACCATTTCTTTTAACTGCATCATTATATAAATTATAACTTAGGCTTACAGGGCCGAGCGGTGAATGGTAAACTAAACCTGCAGTACCTGCATAGCGTATTTTTGTRATGGCTTTGGCATAATCTACATCCTGAAAATTATTCAGCTCAAACTCCTTATGGGGTAAAAATAAATAACCTTCCAATCTAAAATCGAGATTTTTTTTAACATTATAAATGTTTTTTATTCCGCCAGCAGCATAGGTTGTGGCCCTAAATTTATCCAGGAATAACGATCTGCTATCTTGCAAAGGATAAAAGGCTGGAGCAGTTAAAAGCGTAGCGTAATAATTGCTAAATAAAGCTTGGTTAGAGAAAACGCCTTCCACAATATAACCCAATGTATATTTTTTGATGTGTAAAAAGTAGTTTTCCTGGGTAAGTTTTATGCTTCCCCATTTGTTTGGGCTATAGCGATCATTATTATTTATAAAAGTAGAATGAAGAACAATTTTGGTATTGTAATTTAAAGGCATTCCCATCATAAGGTCAATCTTACGGTCAGATTGTTCGATGTAAATGGGGCGTGGGTTTTCGATAAATATCTGGCTGGTATTATAAAAATTCCAGTGATTATAGGTTAACTCCGCGGCCAGAAACAAGGGAAGTCTGGTTGGATAATCTACCCGGCCATTAACCTGTACCGATTCGTAAAAGCGGCCAGAGTAAAAGCTGGTTCCAAAAGTATACGATTTTCGGTTGAGGTAATTGTACTGAGCACCCAAAAAAACATTGCTGATGGGCCTTGTAGATATATTGCCGCCTAATTCGAGTTTAAAGCTCTTTTTCGGCTGTGCCACCACCTCAAAAGTATAACTGTCTGTTGCTGCCTGATATGAAATTTTAGGAAATACGGTTTCGAAAGTTTGGTCGGCAACCAGTTTATAATACCCACGTTTAATATCCTGCAGGTTAAAAGTAACTTTATCGCTTTTGAAAAGCCTTTCTACATATTTTTTTTGCTGACTGTTTACACCGGTTACAATGATGTTGCTGAACTTTAGATCTGGCTTTCTCGCATTAAATTTTTCCCTTCTTTGTGCCAGTTCTTCATCGCTCACTCTTTTGCTGATTAAAGCTTTAATCCTTGGCATATCGGCTATTGTTGCATCATAGCCTTTTTTAATCAGCTCTTCTACAGGAGCAAAATTAGTTACGCTATAAGTAGCCAGATTGGGCTGGATGTATACGCCATTTTTTCCGATCATGGTTGAATCTGATTTGGATAGAAACATGTATACCAAAAAGCGGTTCATTAAACGATCGTCGATGTTTTTAGGGTATTCGTTATAGGTTTTTGAAGAAACATTGGCGCCGATCACATAATCAGGCTTAAAGTCTCTTTCCATTACATCAGCAGGGAAATTATTGTAAAGCCCCCCATCAAAAACATATTTTCCATCTAGTTTAATGGGCCGGTAGATAATCGGAACCGTCATGGTTGCCCTTACTGCTTCTGCTAAACTTCCCTTGCTCACTGTGATACTTTTTTGCGAAAGTACATCTGCAACCATACAACGATAGGGAACAAAAAGATTATCGAAATTGTCTTTAGAAACGGCTGAAGCCTGGGCAAAAAGCTCAAGAAAGGCAAAATTTAATGGAATATCGTTAATGAGGTTAGAACGGAAGCTAAAATGGAAACCCGTATCAATTGCCACTTTTGCGCTAAGCATAGAGGCATTGGGCGCATTTTTCTGAAAGAAAAAGGTGTAATCGCTGGTGTACCGCCCATTTACCCAATTTTGGAAGTCGTTGCTTAGTGCAATTTTTTCTATCTCCGCCGGGCTATAACCTGCAGCATACATGGCGCCAACTATGCCACCCATCGATGTGCCTGTAATGTAATCGATAGGGATGTGGTTTTCTTCTAAAGCCTTTAATGTGCCAATGTGCGCCAATCCTTTTGCGCCACCACCGCTAAACACAAGACCTACCTTTTGCGCCTGCAATTGGTTACAGCACAGAACGAAGAGGATCAGCAAAAATCTTTTAAAAGTTACCACCCTTAAAAATAGGGTTTTCTTTTAAAATTAGTTCAATATGAAAATGTTGTATGTTAAAAATGATGCAAAACTTACCCAAAGGATGTAGGGGATGAATATTAAACCCGCCCATTTGTTTATTTTATAGAACATGGATGCATTGATGACAATGATGATCAACAGTAAAATAATTTCGGCCAGGGCAAAACCTAGCTCGTGCAGGTAAAAGAAAATAAACGACCAGCCCAAATTTAAAATTAACTGGATTAAATAAATGGCAACTGTTCGCGGGAAATGAACAATTTTATCGCGTCTAATCCACACCAGATAAGCCGCAATACCAATAAGTATATATAGTGTAGTCCAAACAGGTGCAAAAAGCCAGTTTGGTGGATTAAAGGACGGTTTGTTTAACGTTGGGTACCAGGTTTTAACTGATTGAGCGGTTGCCCACCCTCCTAAAGCACCAACACCCAGTGTGATGGCTATATTTACAAGAAAAGCTACAGGTTTAAATTTCATGCGCTAAATTTGAGTTTAAACAACGGTAAACCCCAAAAGTTTTATTACCTGCCAATTCCTGGCACTATTGGTAGGCTTTCAGTGTCGTCATTTCCGATGCTTTGTACCGCAAATAAATAATTGTCTTTACTATAAGGTAATCGTAATTCGGTGGCAGAAGTGAAAAATTTCTTTTCCCAAATGGCGCTGCTGGTTTCGCGCATTAAAACATAATAGCCCTTTACTGCGCCATTAACAGGTGCTTTCCAGTATAAAAAGGTAGAGTTGCTCAGGTTTTTTACATCAACTTTTACTTCGCTAGGGCTTGAGGGTGCTTTGGCCAGGGGTAAGCCCTCACTAAATACACGGAGCCTGGTATTGTCGATGATTTGCGTTTCGCTACTGTTGTTGCTGCCAATCATATCATTGTTTAACATGGCATCTACATTCCAGTTTTCTTTTTTTGCTTTTGCAGCCATAAAACCAGAGCCTAATAACGATTGTTCCTCACCGCTTACGGCTACAAAAATTATGGTGGCAGAAAATTTAAATTGACTCATAATTCTTGCAGCCTCAATTACGCCCGCAACACCACTGCCATCATCATTGGCGCCAGGTGCATCACTGGTTCTGTTCATTACATCGGTAACTCGGCTATCGAGGTGTCCGCTCACCACATAAACACGTTTGTCGTTTGCATCAGTGCCTTTTAATATGGCTACAGCATTGCCTAAAAGTGTAGGCTGATCTACTCTTTTGCCATCAGGTTTAAATGTAATGGTATCCAGGTATGCAGTAAGCCTGCCATCACTTTGCTTTGCAAACTGATTAAACTTATTTACGACCCAATTTCTGGCAGCCCCAATTCCTTTCGTTTTACTTTTAATATCACTAAGCGTATTTCTTGTTCCGAAAGAAACCATTTTACTGATATATGATTTTAGCGAATCCTGATTTACAGCTTTAACCATTTTATCAATATCCTGATTTCGGTTAACCACAACCTGTGCCTGTAGAGATAAACTTATAGTAACAAGAAGTAGGAGAGTGTAGATTTTTTTCATCTGTCGTTTTTTTCAGAAACAATGATTTTATTTAAAAACGAATATATTGAATGATTCCTTGAATACAGGCGGTATAAACCTAATCTCTTGTAACATTTTGGGCATAAAAAAACCCTTTGAAATTAATCAAAGGGCCTCAAATTTAATTTTAATATTACCTTGCCACAGTTAATGCAAGTTCTTGTGTGCGGTTCCAGTTGCCGAAAGCTTTTTTAGCTGAAGCTTTGGCTGTATTTAATTCAACATCTCCGGCAATCGTTAAAAATGTTTTTTCTGGAGAAATCTGGCTGTAAAAGTTTTTAATATCTGCCAAGGTTAATGTATTAATCGAATTTTCATTTACCGTTTGGTCATAATCGTAATCCTGCAATTTTATACTGGCAATTAACTTAGCTTTAGCCGTATTAAAAGTTTTTTGGTCGAAGCTTGCATTTTGAATTACCGAGGCCATTGTTGCCAGGTCGTTCTCAAGATCTGCATTTAATGTAGCCAGCTTGCCGCTGTTATCCTTAAAGCTAATATTTGAGTTTTTACTTAGGTTTTCGTTTAACACGGCGTTTAACAGCTCCACTATGCCGTCTTTTTTGCCCTGAAAAGCCTTAGTATCTAATGTAAAGCTAGAATATGCCTTTGGCGAACGTTCGTTCTCTGAAATAATGATATTCATGCCATTCTTAAGTTTATAGCTAACAGGCTCTTTAAAGTTTTGAGCTTTCGCACTATAAACCGATAAGATACTTAATGCAGCGAATGCAATTGTTTTAATGTTGTTCATTTTATTTTTTTTATTTTTTATGGTTGATGATTTCTCTTTAGTGTATTATAAGTTTACTTCTGAATGGTTTTTTTGACTATATGTAGTCAGTGGAAAGGCAAAAATATTAGACGATTGGGGTAGTGCGCGCTTTGAAAATGGGGTATATTTTTTACAAATATATATTTTATTCATTTTGTTCATTATTTATTTGTGAAAATATTCTCCAGGTTATGCTGAGTTTTAATTGCAACGATAATCTGATCGTAATGAATCGTTTAATAGTTGATGATCATGTAATCGCCAGATATATCGTGAGCCGCCTTTTGCAGGTTGATCCGGCTTAAAAATTGATTGCTGAATGTACTTGTTTGACATAAAATGCTTTCAAACATTTATGTAATGAGTTTAGGTCGTAAACTGAGCGCGCGCCTACAGACTATTGAGGATGATGGTTTAACTTGCAGATCAATATAAGTATGGGTAAGGCTGATTACCATGATCCGCGAAAAGGATAAAAAAGAAGCAAAAGTGTTTTAAAACAATAATCGGTCTCTGCTAAAAATTTTTAGTTTATGCCGGTTGAAATTCATTAGGAGGCATACAGGTGATCAGATGCCGATTTTAAACGGATATCTTCAATAAAGTCTTTTATTTCCCTGATGGTTTCTTCTGGTTCGCTAATGTGCGGAAAATGCCCTGTGGCTTTCATTACAACCAAAAAATTCTCTGGTGTATTTTTATGGATAAATTCGCCGGCTGATAAAGGAGCCATAATATCGTTCGAACTTTGCAGGGTAAGGCTTGGCACACCGAGGTTTTTTAATTTGTCTCTATAATCGGCCTTAAAAGTTGCCATTGCAAAGGCCAGGGCCACGTTTGGGTCGGTAGCTTCAAAACATTCCTGTAAAAAGTCAGCTAATTCGGGTTTTAAGGGGGTATTCATTACTACCGGTGCCAATTGCTTGCTCCAGGCTACATAATCATCTGCTATGTGCTCAAATATAGTTTCAATATCTTCAATATTAAATCCACCTATATAATCACGATCATTTAAGTACCTCGGCGAAGGACCAATAAAAACTAATTTTTTAAATGCTTCTGGCATCTGTAATGCGGCAATCATGCCAATCATGCTGCTTACCGAGTGACCAACAAAAATAATGTTGTTTAAATCAAGCGCTTCTATAATATCGATTACATCACAGGCATATCCTTCGAGTGTAGCATATTTACGTTGGTCGTATTGGCTTAGGTCTGAATCGCCAGATCCAACATAATCAAATAGTATTACTTTGTAGTCATTGAGAAAAGCATCTGTAATAAATTTCCAAGAACTTTGCGCACAGCCAAAGCCATGGGCAAATACAATTACCTGACTACCTTCGCCAAGGATTTTAACGTTGTTTCTGATGAGAATAGGATGCAAGATATTTGGTTTAAAATTCTTACTTAAGTTAAGCAATGTTATTTATGTTTTTCTTAAAAAATAAATAATGAACACAATGCATTGCTGATTAGCGAATATTTTATGTTTTGCACTTAATTGTTATCTTGCGTTATATCTATACTAAAACGATTAAGTTGTATGAGAAACAGTATTTCTATATTATTGATAATATGCTTTTCAGCATGCTATGCGCAAAGCCAGGTAAACCTAAAATCATTTAAAACCAACGGTGCAACAGTTTCTTCCAGTCAAAAAGAACTCATGCTCACCTGGCCAGCTGGTAAAGGAACCCTAGGTAAAATGATTTTAGATCTTGATCGTACCAAACCATTGTTTAAAAGTTTGCTGTTAGGTAAGCAAGGCGCCTTAAAAGAAGTTGCTGCTCATCTTGACCCTGGATTTGTGCTGAGAATAGGTAAACGCACTTTAAGTCCAACCAGTGGGGGCTGGGATGTTTTTTTCGACCGGGTTCCAACCAGACCATATACCACAAACGTTGTAAAATTCAAAAAAGGGGCAGCCAGTGTTTCTACGAAGGGCTCGCAAACTGTGGTGCGAATAAATGGAGTTCACCGTACCGTTATCGGCGAAAATAATGGTGGAAGTTTGGCCGTTTTTCCTGCTCCGCATCAATACTTCTATCCCTTAGATGAAGCTTTTAACCTTAAATTTACCTGGAAAGGAAGCAACTATTTAAACTTAATCCCCGACTTTGGTATTGGGATCAGGCAGGATCCATTGGGCGATAAACGTTATGTGCCCTGGTTTAATGCACCACCAAATACCCAACAGCGTCTTAATTTTTTCTGTTTATTGAGCACTGGGAAGGCAGGAGCAGCATTGGATGAAGTTAAAAAGTTTACGCACAATGATACTTATGTGCCCTTGGCAGGTTATAAAACAATGGCTAGCCATTTCCATAATGAGTTTATTTCGGACGTAGTGCTGAGTGGAAAAGCCGTTCCGGAAAAGCCCGAATTTGTTGAGGTATTGAAAAAGGCGGGTTTAAATATTGTTAAGCTTGCCGAATTTCACGGACCAGGCCACCCTAAAGGACCAGATTCGGTACGTTTAAAAGAACTAGATGCCTTGTTTAAACAAACCAAAAGGTTATCTGATCCAAATTTTTTATTGTTACCAGGAGAAGAAGCCAATAATTTTTATGGTGGACATTGGCTGGCATTTTTTCCTAAACCAATTTATTGGATTATGTCGAGAAAAAGCGATCAGCCTTTCGAAACCCACGATCCTAAATATGGTAAAGTTTACCGCATTAATGATAAAGCAGAAATGCTTAAACTATTGGAACAAGAACATGGCTTAGCCTGGACTGCCCATGCCCGAACAAAGGCTTCGACAGGTTATCCAGATAAATATAAAGAAGAAGACTTTTTTAAATCGGAGACTTTTATGGGCGCAGCCTGGAAGGCCATTCCAGGGGATCTTTCGTTGCCAACGTTGAGTAAACGGGTATTGAACCTGATGGATGATATGGCCAACTGGGGTTTGAAAAAACACATTATTTCAGAGGCTGATATCTTTACCATTACTGAGCAAAATGAAATGTATGCACATTTAAACGTGAATTATTTGCAGTTGGATAAGGTACCTAATTATGCCGATGGCTGGCAGCCTGTTTTAGATGTAATGCGGAAAGGGAAGTTTTTTGTATCGACAGGTGAGGTATTGATCCCGAGTTTTAATGTTAATGGAAAAGGAGCGGGAGAGACTTTGAAGATTGATAATAGTGGAAAAGCAAAGATAAATATGCAACTCAACTGGACATTCCCCTTAAGCTCTGTCGAAATTGTATCGGGTGATGGAACGAAGGTTTATCGCAACCGTATTAATTTAAACGATACCCAGGCTTTCGGCAAAAAGGATTACAGTTGGGCAGTTAATTTAAAAGGCCGGCATTGGGTAAGGGTAGAGGCATGGGATGTTGCAACCAATGG
>NZ_JBFTRT010000123.1:0-10454 GCF_056399685.1 Pedobacter sp. 01N416 | reverse complement strand
CGTTTCGACAGGCTCAACGTGACAAATTTGATTGAATTACAAATATGATTCAGCCTTATGACGATCGCGTTAGTTAAACAGGCTAAAAATAGTCAGTACAAATAAAATTAAGAGAATTAAGATTAGAAAGATCCCCCTAAGCGAACAAGATGAAGAAAAGCGACGTAGCAATTATTGGAATGTCATGCATTTTTCCGGGTGCAAAAGATATGCAGGCCTTTTGGGAAAATATTATCAACCGCGTAGATTCTACACAAGAGGTTCCGGCTGATCGGATTGATCCTGTTCATTTCGACAAAGCAATTACCGGGGTAGATCGTTTTTATTGCAATCGAGGAGGTTTTATTCCCGATCATCAATTTGATCCCCAACGCTTCGGAATTTTACCCTTGGCTGTTGAAGGTACCGAACCCGATCATCTGTTGACCTTAGATCTGGTTCACCAGGCATTAGAAGATGCATCAGTATTTGAAAAAAAATATTCCCTCGATAAAACCGGGATCATTATTGGCAAAGGTAATTATGTGGGGCCTGGGGCAACCCGCGCCATCGAAATTGTAAGAACTGGCGAGCAAATTTCGAGTGTATTAAAAGACTTGATGCCACAACTTACTGATGCAGAAATTGAAAAGGTAAAACACGAATTTCAATTACGTAAAGGCCGTTTTAGTGCCGATACCGCAATGGGATTGATCCCTAATTTAGTGGCCTCACTGGTAGCCAACCGCCTTAACTTAGGCGGACTGGCTTTTACTTTGGATGCTGCCTGTGCCAGTTCACTCATCGCAGTTGATCATGGCGTGCAGGAACTGAATAGTGGCCGTTGCGATATGATTATTGCAGGCGGGGTACATTTAGGTCAAAATGCTGCTTTTTGGAGCATATTCTCTCAATTGGGTGCATTATCCAAACAAGAAAAAATAAAACCTTTCGATCAAAATGCCGATGGATTGATTATTGGCGAAGGTTGTGGTTTTGTTGTGCTCAAACGCCTCGAAGATGCCATAAGGGATCAGGATAAAATTTATTCAGTAATTAAAGGTGTGGGCATCAGCAGCGATGGCAGCGGAACCAGCGTAATGAGTCCATCGGTTAAAGGCCAGTTAAAAGCCATAACCGAAGCCTGGAAAAACGCAGAACTGGAAAGTAAAAATATCGGCTATTTAGAAGCCCATGGAACAGGCACCCCACTTGGCGATAAAACCGAGGTTGAAACCTTAAAACAGTTTTTCGGTCAGGATGCCGATCTGCCAAAAGCAGGTATCGGTTCTGTAAAATCGAATATCGGTCATACCATGCCCGCAGCAGGTATAGCAGGATTGATCAAGTCGAGTTTGGCTTTATATCATGGTATCATCCCCCCTACTTTACATTGTGATGAACCTGTAGCACAACTGGCCGAAACCCGTTTTTCTGCCGTGCAAAAAGCGATAGACTGGAACCAATCGGGTTTGCCAAAACTGGCAGCTGTAAATGCATTCGGTTTTGGTGGAATAAATGCCCATGTGGTATTAACCGCTTATGATACGCCTAAAAAAGATGAAGTATTGGTCATCGCAAGGCCAAGTCATGATGCCTTGATCGAATCGCTCGAAAATGGAGATTATAGCATTGGGAATGGGAATTTCCGTTTAGTGTTATTTAATCCAAGTCCCGAAAGGTTCAAAAAAGCCTTAAAAATTGTGGCTAAAAATTCTCCCTGGAGAAATAAACAGGACATTTGGTACACCAATGCGCCACTATTGGCGAACGATGGAAAAATAGCATTTGTTTTTCCGGGTTTAGATGGACTTGCAGGTGGCGAAATCAAATCGGTAGCCGATTATTTCAACATCAGTATCGACGAAAACGAAAAACAGGACGGTCTTTTAAGCGAGGCCCTGAACACACTCAATAAAAGCAGTGTTTTAGATCAGGCTTTAAAACAATTGGGCATTAAATCTGATATGAATGCAGGGCACAGCCTTGGCGAATGGCTTGCAGCAAGATCTTCAGAACTGGCAGAAGAAAGTTCGGTAATGAATTTACTGAATGTGCTTAACCCCGAAACTTTTGAACTGAAAGATTCGCGTTTTATTGCCGTGGGCTGCGGTTTAGACACCCTTCAACCCATAATCGAAAGCATTCCCGATTTATATCTTTCTAACGATAATTGCCCGCAACAGGTCATCCTTTGCGGCAGCAAAATAGCACTCGATGAACTGGTTCCGATATTAAAGGTCAAACAGATCTTTCATCAAGTTTTGCCTTTCCAATCGGGTTTCCATTCTCCATTTGTAGCCGATAAACTGGGTTTGATCCTCGAGGGTATGCAGGRTATGCAGTTCCGAAAAACTACTACACCGCTTTGGTCGGCCACTACTTTAGAAACTTATCCCGAAGGCTTTGAAGCCATCCGTCAGTTAAGTGCCGAACACCTGATTAAGCCGGTGCGTTTCCGCGAGCTTACCGAAAAGTTATATGCAGAGGGTGCGCGTGTTTTTATTCAGGTGGGTTCTGGTGGTTTGGTCGGCTTTATCGACGATACTTTAAGGGGAAAAGAAATCAGTACCATTAGTGCTAATGTGCCGATCCGTTCAGGCATTACGCAGTTACAAAGGGTTTTGGCAGCACTTTTTATTGAAGGAAAAGAAATTGGCCTTAATTATCTGGGCAATATCAAATCAACCCCACCGCAAAAAAATAAAGGCATTAAACTCGAACTGGGTTCGCCGATTATCCATAACCTGCAAACACTTAAAGGTTTAACCATTAAACAAGCCCAACCAACACCATCTAAAAGTTTTGTGAAGGCAAAACATCCGGTTTTACAGGCTTTTAATGAGAATGTGATGGAAATGATCAACATGCAGAGCGAAATGATCGAACTGTTCGAAAATGCAGCGTTACAAGTCGATCAGCCGAGCAACTGGGCACCCGCCAAACCAATAAAACCCGTAAGGCAATCTTTTAGCCAAAAACTTGATGTGAGCCTTGAGAACTGCCCTTACCTGATCGATCACTCCTTATTAAGGCAACCAAAAGGCTGGCCAACAATAGAAGATATGGATCCGGTAATTCCAATGACCATGATTTTTGAAGTGTTTGCTGAAATAGCCAACGCACAATCGCCCGAAGAAAAGGTACAGAAAATCATGAATATGCGGGTTTTCCAATGGATGAACGTGGTTAAACCTTTTCAGGAAACCGTAACGGGCGAATGGAAAGACGAGCAAAGGGTGTACCTCAATTTAGAACGTTTTGCCAATGCAGAAGTGCAATTAGCGACACACTTAAACCCTGTTCCAAACAGAACTTTCGATATTGGAAAACTACTGGATATTGATCGTACTGCTGCACAGATTTACGATGCGCACATGTTCCACGGACCGGATTACCAGGGCATTAAAAAACTAACTGCAGTTGGCGAAAAAGGAATTACAGGAATCATCGAAGCCTCAGGCGGAAAAGGCTCACTGCTTGATAATGCCGGTCAGCTGTTTGGCTTATGGCTTCAACTCACTTTAGAAAAAGATAGGATTGCTTTCCCTGTTAAAATTCAGGAAATAGAATTTTTCGGCGATATGGCCGATCAGAAAGGACAATTCGAATGTACCTGCGTACTTACAGAAATAAACGATGAATTTGCCACTGCCGATATCGTGATGAAAAGAGATGGCATCACCTGGCTCATTATATCAGGCTGGCAGAACCGCAGATTGGAAATAGACGAACCGCTTTGGAACGTGTCGATGTCGCCACTCCACAACCGTTTATCGGAAGAGGTTGCACCTGGCGTTTTCCTTTTCGGCAATGCTTATTCACGAGTGGTATCATGGGATTTTATCCTGAAGAGATATTTCAACCAGACGGAGAAAAAGCACCACCAAAACCTCTTACCCAATAAAAGAAGAACCTGGATGATCAGTCGTGTGGCGGCGAAAGATGCCGTTCGGAATTTATTGAATACACAGAAAAACCAGGCCTGTTACCCCATCACCTTCGAAATCTATTCGGATGAATTCCGCAAACCTTATGTTAAAGGTGGTTTAACAGATAACATCAATATCTCGATTGCACATAAAGGTACCGATGCCGTCGGCATAGCACGTTTTAACGAACCCGTTGGTATCGACATCGAACATATTGAAGAACGGAGCGCCGGTTTCTTCGATCTTGTGTTTAACGATCACGAAATGGCACTGCTCGAAAGCCGCGACAAAACAGAATGGGCAACCCGGTTCTGGGTAGCCAAAGAAGCTTATGGGAAATACCTGGGCAAAGGTTTACAAGGCAATCCCAAAGCCTATACTGTTGAGGTAATCAATGGCGAAGAACTATGCATCAATAACATCACAATCAAAACAATCAAACATAAAAACTATATCATCGGATGGACACTATAACTACGAAATTAAGCAGCGAAGAAATCTTCAACCTCATGAAACAATTTATCACCGAAGTAATCGGCGAAGAATTTGTTGAAGAAATGGATATCACCCCTGAAAGTTCTTTCACCAAAGATCTGGAAATGGATAGCATCGAAATTGTATCTTTTTCCGAAAAAATCAAAGCGCATTTTGGCGAACAGATCGATTTTACGGGCTGGTTATCTTCAATGGATTTAGATCAGCTGATCAACTTAAACTTAGGCATGATCATCTCTTATATCGAAGAATGCCAATCATAACGGTTAACGGCAAATCGGTTCACATTCAGGAGCTCAATAAAGGGGCTACTGAAACCATCGTCCTGGTTCATGGGATGTTTAGCAACCTGTCTGTCTATTATTTTAATATCGCGCCGCTATTGGCCACAAAATATCATGTGGTACTATATGACTTAAAAAGTCATGGCATGAGCGAAAAGGCTTTGGAGGGATACGATCTGGAGAGCATGACCAATGATCTGCTTGCATTAATGGAGATTTTAAACCTTCAAAAAGTGCATTTAGGTGGTTACAGTTTCGGTGGATTGATTGCTTTAAAAATGGCCATCCGCTTTCCAGAACGCATTAATAAACTGGCAATAATTGAAGCACCAGATCCGAACGACGATAAAACAAGGGGGATTATTGATGAGTACAGCCGCGAATTTTTAGAACATTACGTTGAAAATTTCACTGATACCACAAAAGTAAAAATGGGTAAAAGGCAGATGGAGCGCAACCACCGCATGTACGAGTACCTTTTTTATCAAACTTCGATTAAAACCGACATGGAACTCGAAAAAGACTTTTTTGGCAGCCCTGCAATCGAAACCATAAAACAGTCTACCCTATTGCTGTATGGCACCGATTCCAATTGCCTTAACGCAGGTAAACATTTAGACGGAATGATTAAAAATGCCTCGTTAATTGCTGTGCCGGGAGATCATAATATCCCGATACAACAACCATTGGTAATCGCCGAAGCATTGTTAAACTTCTTTCAGGAAATATAAAATTAAACACACATGGCAAAATTTGTATTTGTTGTTCCTCCGCTAACTGGCCACATTAACCCTACGCTAAGTATGGGTACAGCCTTGCTTGAAAGAGGCCACCGTGTAGGATGGATTACTTTAGATGAATCATTAAGCGATAAACTTCCTGCAGGAGGTGAGTTGTTGTTGATCAGTTACAACCAAAACGACCAACAGAAAAAAGATTCAGAAAAATACCTCGATATCATCACCAAAAAAATTGTTTACGGTATCGATAGCATCAAATTTCTGTACGAGGAAGTATTGATTCCGCTTAACAGGCACAGTTATGACGGCATTGCCGATTTACTCGATCAGTTCAAACCCGATGTGGTGATAACCGATCATCAAATGTTTGCCGGGGCAATTGCCGCAAGCAATAAAAACTATCCTTATGTTACATCTGTTACCGCACCTGCAGCCATAAAAGTAATGGACGAGCTGCCCAAAGTGCACGAATGGGAAGTAAATCAGATTGTAGCCCTGCAAAAAGAATTCGGTATAAATACCACAGATTCTATTGCCTGCTCTGATCTTGCCACTTTGGTATTTACCTCCAGAGATTTTTTTGGAGAGATGGATTTACCAGAGCATTTTAAATTTGTAGGCCCGGTTTTTAACCGTCGCAAAACTACAATTCCTTTCCACTGGGAAGCATTTCATACCAGCAAACCAAAAATACTGGTCAGCATTGGCACCACCTTCGATCATGAGCATAAAAAAGCCTTTTTTGCCAAGGTAATCGAGGCTTTCGCTAATGAAGACTTACATGTAGTTGTCGTTTCAGATCCTGCTTTATTTGAGGAATGGCCAGCCAATTTTACGGTGCAGCGCCAGGTACCACAATTAGAACTTTTGCCTCACCTCGATGCCGTGGTTTGCCATGGCGGACACAATACCGTTTGCGAAACCCTGATGAATGGCCTGCCCATGGTGGTTATTCCTATAGCATACGATCAAAGCCATGTTGCCGGACGTGTTTTCAGGGTAGGTGCCGGAGAGCGTTTAAACTTTAACCGTTTTAAAGCCAATCACCTTAAAGAAGCGGTACACAAAGTGCTGCAGAACGAAAGTTATAAAATCGCTGCAGAACGGATTAAACAATCTTTTATCCAGGCTGGCGGAACAGAAAGTGCCGCCGATTTATTGGAAGCTTTAAGCAACAAAACATCAAACGTATTCATCAGTTAAATTATACATTATGTCAAAATTCCTTTTCGTTGTCCCGCCTTTTTTTGGCCATATCAGTCCAACTTTAAGCATTGGCGCAAGTTTATTGGCCCGTGGCCATGAAGTAAAATGGCTGGGTATTACCCCACTTGCAAAGGTACATTTACCTGAAGGCGGCGAATTTATTTACCCTGAAGAAGATCTGGCTGAGCATGCTGATGAAATACGACGCATTTTAAAACGTCAGGATGATGGCCCTGCATGTTCTGGTCCGGAGGTGATGAAGCTTGCCCTCGAAGAAACCTATGTTCCTTTTGCCAAAATGATGATGAAAGGGCTGAACAACTTTGTTGATGCCTGGAAACCTGATGTAATTATTAATGACTGCATTACCTTTGCTGGTGCATTAAGTGCACATTTAAAAGGCATACCATCTGTTACCACTACCCCGGTGCCACCAGATGTGATGGGTGATACGGCTAACAGTGCACCCAAAATATTCGAATGGCAACAAAACTTAATTAAAGGTTTACAAAGAGAAGTAGGCATATATAGCGATGATATTCACATCCATTCGCACCAATTAAATATGGTTTTCACTTCACAGGCATTTGCAGGTTTTGAAGAAAAACCACCGCACATGCATTTTGTTGGTCCGGTAAAAGGCAGGCCAAATTTAGCGCCATTTGATTGGGAACGTTTAAGTCAGGCCACCACTCCTAAAGTTTTTGTTTCGTTAGGTACTTTGCTGGTTGATATTCGTAAAGAATTTTTCCAGAAACTGATTACTGCTTTCGAAAACCAGCCTGTAACAATCGTGGCGGCAACCAATCCTGATATTTTTGAACAATGGCCTGATAATTTTATCGTAAACGGTTTTGTTCCGCAATCTGAGCTGATGCCACACATGGATGCGGTAATCTGCCATGGTGGTTTTAATACGGTAAATGATACCTTCACCAATGGTTTACCAATGTTGATTACGCCTATTGCCTACGATCATTTTCATACTGCTAAACTAATTGAGCAAGCAGGTTGTGGAGTAAGCATCCGCTACAAAAGGTTACGCATCAGCGAATTAAGAGATACCGTTTTCGAGCTTTTAGAAAACCCGAAATACCGCCAGGCCGCACTAAAAATAAGAGAAACATTTATCGAAGCTGGCGGGAATGACAAGGCGGTGCAATTGTTGGAAGATTTTGCAAAAACAGCACAGGTTGTTGAAACGGTTTAATGATTCGTTGCCCTCACGCGATCGTCATTTCGAGCGGAGTGCAACGCAGTCGAGAAATCTAACTAACATAGATCTCTCTCCCGAAAATTCGGGACTACGCTTCAGTCGAGATGACGCCTCCCGTACGATCGTCACCCTGAATTTATTTCAGGGCCTTAATAGCAGGAGAGATGCTGACCACGTAGTAGCTACAAGACAACTGAAAACACTATTTACACTTGTAAAACGAGTTCAGCATGACGGAACGCTTAAATTCGGGATGACGAACCCCATATAATACTAAAAAATGAAAAGAAAACTATTATTTGGCGAAAGGATGTTATACGGAGATGGAAACAGTCCGTTTAACATTGTAATACCTTTCAAAATCAGGGGAGAAATTAAGGAAGATGATTTAAAGTTTGCCTTATTCAAAATCCAAAAAAAACACCCCTGGTTAACCGCCGCAATACGTTTTGATGAAGATAAAAGGCCCTGGTTTGTAACCAATCTTACCGAAACCTTTAGCATTCCAGTTCGCATTGTAGATAGATTAAACGATGAGCATTGGGAGGAGGAATCTACCTATGAATGGAAAACCGTTTTTGATGCTTCAATTGCACCACTTTGCCGCATTACATGGGTTAAAGGTAAAGACGTATCCGAATTTTTGATGGTATATCACCATTGTCTTTGCGATGGCACTTCGGCACTTTCTATTTTAACAGAATTGCTTCAGCTTTTGGATGACCCCGACACCAATATTGGGAAAGAGGTTCCAATTATGGATATAAAAGATGTGATTCCGAAAAAGGTATTAAATAGCTACCGCAACAGGGCCAAAAACGGATTAATCGGCAAAATTGCCACTTTAGCACTTTGGATCATCCCAATAAAAAAGGTAGCGGTAGAACGTAAAAAGGATTTTATGCTCCGATGGAAATTTGATCAGGAACTTACCAAGCAGATTATCCAGTTTTGCAAAGCCAATCAATTCACCGTAAATACTTTGTTGAGCGCTGCTGTTTTAACGGCATTTAAAGCGGTGAGAAAAGAAAAAGCATTTAATAAAATATCATTACCGGTTGATATCAGAAACTTTAACCCAATTATTAAAAAAGACCACATTTTTGCCTTCGGATTAATGATTGTACTTTCCCTGCTGCCAGAAAAAGACTTTATTGATAATGTTAAGGCCTTACAAAAAGATGTAAACGATAAATCAGCCAAACTTAATCCTTACAGCTTGATGATGATGATGGAAGCCTGTCACCCTGCGTTAAACAACTTCACCAATTTCTTAAAATATGGAAAATCGAGTAACGATTGTATGTTTTCCAACCTGGGAAAAATAGACATCGATTACCAATATCGAAACTTCGAAGTAGAAACCATATTCAGCCCTTCGGTAATGGGCCCCTTAGGTAACACCACCACCATGATTGCCTCCACCTACCGTAATCAAATGGATTTTACCTTTGTGGCTAGCGAAGGTTATGTTCCTTTTGTAGAAGCAGAAGCCATAAAAGAAAAAGTAATAGCTATCCTTAAAGAACAGGTTGAAAAACCAATCGAGATTTTAACTGCAACCGCATGAAAAGAAGATTAATTTTAGGCGAAAGAATAATGCATGTAGATGCCAAAACACCATTAAACTGTGTTTTTGGCGCCAAAATTTCGGGTAAAATCAGTGAAGAAAATTTGCACAGGGCACTGTTTAAAATCCAGCAGAAACATCCACTGCTGCAAATGGATATCGATGCTACAGGCAATACACCATATTTTGTACGAAACGAAAACATCAGAAAAATACCCGTTAGGATTGCTGATCGCCCAACAGATCAAAGCTGGTTGGCTCAATCAAAAATAGAGTGGTATAAACTTTTTGACACCTCAAACGAGCCATTAGCCAGGTTAGTTTGGTTAAAAGGCGAAACCGAATCAGACCTTTTGCTCGTACTTCCACACTGTATTTGCGATGGAACTACCATTTTAAATTTAATGCGGGAACTGATGACTTTGATTGATAATCCTGAGCAAAATCTGGCTCCATATCCTTCATTTCTTTCTGTTCGCGACCTGTTACCAGAAGATTTTGTAATCAGTAAGGCGGGCCATTTTAAAGGGAAAATTTTTGCAGCGCTTGGCCGTTTGTTTTTCTTTTTTAAATCTACTTCAAACAATAACATAGACAGGAGCAATTACGCCGTTCATTGGAAAATCAGTGCAGAAGACACCAAAAACCTATTAATTAAGTGTAAGGAAGAAAACACAACCGTGCACGCAGCCATCTGCGTGGCCTTTATGGAAGCTTTTAAACATGTACAAGGAACTAAAGCCCATGGCAAAGTGATCTGCCCGGTTGATATCAGGCGGTTTGTAGAAGCCATAAAACAAGATACCATGTTTGCCTTTGCACCCATTGTAGAGTTAAAATTAGCGCAAGGCGAAAATGATTTCTGGACAAAAACCAGAGCCTTAAAAACCGATCTGGAAGCAAAAGTAGCAGAAATGAAAGTCCACGACCTGTTAAACATGAGCGAGTATTTCCATTCATCAGTAAATAAAATGATTGGTTTTTTGAAAACAACGAAGGGCACACACGATGTGACGCTCAGCAACATGGGAC